>JABMRG010000108.1 GCA_013202935.1 Candidatus Omnitrophota bacterium | reverse complement strand
TATTTAGGCCTTAGTATTGAGCGGACATTACGCATAACAGGGGCGCTTTCAGCCTTTCCCTGCTTGAGGTTCATTACATGCTGGTTTCTTAGGTTTACTACGCGCCAGTCAGGGGCACCCTCCAGCTTTGCCATAGAAGCAGCAAAGACTATATTCCTGAAGAGCTGCTCATAGAAAAGATCCGGCATATTGCTAAAGTCAAATATCGGGTCTGTATCTAAAATGCTGTTCTTGAGGCAGTATTTCTTAATAAGCTCTCTCTTTCGCTTTGGCTTCTCCCCTTCCTTTGTATCCTTATCCTTTGCTATGGGGTTTTTGCTGCCAAACTTTGCCTCTATGCAGATAACGAGTTTCTTGGGGATAATCAGCATAATGTCCGGTTCTGTTATAAAGGGTTTTATATCAGGCTCTAATGCATTGTGAAGCTGTTTAAGTGGTCCGTAGAATTGAGTATCCCTGGACTCTAGCGCTATCCTGTTGCCCCATAAGTATAGATCTATATCATCTCGGATCTCTTTTTTTGTAATTGCGCTTACAAGTTTCTTAAGGGGCTGTTTCTTTGAAAGAAGCTCAGAGAATATATTAAATGTGAGGGCATCCTCGCTGGATTCATAACATAAGCGGTGTGATTCTATCTTGTTGCCCTTTTTATAGAAATTATTAATGCAGTAATCGGCATTAAACATGAAGTTTCTCTTTGTGGCTAATGCCTTATCTGCTTGGGTAGAGCCATTATAATAGACAAAACCGCTTGATTTATGTATGCGAAGTCCGTGTTCAGGGCAGAATGGAACCTGCCATTTCTGATAGGGTACTTTTTTAAGAGCTGAAGAGCAGTTCTTAACAGGGCATCTGCCTTGAATACGTCTTGCTCTCTGAAGGTCGTTCTTAAAGAATGATATTGTGCAGTTTGAATAGGGCATGGCCACTCCTTTGTGGTTTGTATATGCTACCACGCAGGAGCTGTTTTTTCAAGAAAAAAGGCTCGGATCTTCCTGCGACAGTTCTCGCTAGCTCCTCGCATCAGAAAGATTGCTTTGTCACTTCGTTCCTCGCAATGACGAAAGACGTTCCCACAGGGACTTTTTCTTCTTAAGTATTATGCGCTGCTCGGTCTTTTGGGGAAGCTCATCAAAGAAGGCCTTTACCCTGGGATAGTCTTCTGCAGGAAGCTCTCTTCTTCTGTAAAACTCTCTCTTTATTACTGTTATGGCATTTCCCTTCTTTCTATATTCTCTATATACTGCGAAGAAACCGATATCAATGTCTATGTCTTTAGGCATATGGGAGACTCCAAAGCCTTTGGGTATATTGTATCTTATAATTGTCTCTGTAAGGATATTGCCGGGAAAGAATATAGGGCGCGTTCTCTCCTTTTCTGTAAAGTCATCAGGCCTGGTGTAACCGCCTATTTCCATTATCATCATGCCATCTGTAACAGGGAAAAGCTGCCTTTTAAAGATCTTGGAGTAGCTTTTCAGGCGGCCGTATTTATCAGAGAGGCGTTCATAGCTGCGCTCTAGAAACTCTCCTCCGGCTCCCTGCTGCGCATCAAGTGACTCAAAAAGTTTCTTCTTATCTTCATCTGATAGCTTCTTCATCCTTGACCTTACATCTATTGAGGTATTAAGCGGCCAGAGGGATTCTACTTCTCTTGTGCCTGAGCCATCAGCCTCTATGGAGAAGGTATACTCTTTCTTGGTATAGGTCCTGTCCGAATCAAACATGGGCAGGCGCTTGAAAAAACCCCCATCTTCTGTAACTACAAAAGTATATGCCAGTTGATAGTATTTTGGGAATTCGCCTATATCATAGCCTTTAAGCAGGGTGTCTACATAGTAGTCACCCTCTTTAGGATCTCTTATAAGAAGTACGACATGGTTAAAGAATATAGGCATGGGTAGATCATGCTGGGGATCTGTAATGCTATCCTCTGTATTAAAGAATGCCAGATGGCTCTCTATGCCTTTTACTTTGAGAAGCGCCATACATAAAAGCGATAGGTCCTTACAGTCTCCGTACTTATTCTTAAAGATCTCATCCGTGGGGTGCGGCTCAAGGGCATTGTCACCAAATGACATTGAAACATAGCGGAAGTTATCCTGGATATACTCTAATACATGTCTTACCGTCTCCTTTACAGAAAGGGTGTCTTTTGAGGCCTCTTTGGCTGCTTCTTCTATCTCAGGAGTAATCTTCAGGTTCTTTTTGATGGCTGTATGGTACCAGTCTGATACCTCTGACCAGTCCTTCATTGATGAGAACTGTACTATATTAGGTATGTTTTCAAAGGTAAGGGGAGGCGCGTAGGTCTCAGTACTCCTCTCATTAAAGAGGTCTTCTGTGTGCCAAGAGTAGGTTATTGTGTCCTTGTCTTCTGTAATAGTAGGCTTAAACTCAAGGTTGTACTCTTTATATTGAATATCTAAGCTCTTAGGAAAGGTATAGGTAAAATCTTGCACCTTTGTAGGTGTATAGCAGTCCAGATAGAGCTCTTTCCAGAAGGCATTCTTTATAGATCCTTGCTTTGTCTCAATGGTAAATTCACACACAATCACAGAGCCTACATTTACCTCGGGAAGGGTAATCACCTTTACCCTTGCATCTGAATACATGCCATACTCTTCATATATAGCTATGTCCTGTATCTTTGAGTAGCGGTGCTTTTTGCCATCAGGGGTTATGGTATATGCATCTATATTTGTTACTTCCTCTTTTCCTTTGGTGTATGGTATGGGTATCTCCCCAAGGTAGCGGGCGCTATCTTTCAGGATCTTCCTCCTGATACGCCTTGTGGCCGTGTAAGAGAAGTCCTCATGAACTTCTACATCCAGGTCATAGAGCAGGGTAATCGATTCCTTGTCACTGTGGGTTGCTTCAAAAGGGGATGTGGCTACAACAGTTGTTTCCTGTGTGGTCGAGGATGGAGGCACTATCTCTAAAGGGAGTTTCTGTGGTTGCATAGGATGCGGGCTAAGCGGCGATTGAGGAGGTGCCTCTGCCTGTGCCAGCTCCATCTGAGCTCTTGTGGTTATTGGGTTAAAGGCTATTACACAGCATACAAGTATAAATACAAGTACGCTCCCTGCAGAGAATAGGACCTCTCTCATTCCGCACCCCCTTCTTTTTGGTCGGTGAACTGGACGGGGGCTGTCCTGTTTTGAGGAGGGAGTCATTTCTTATAGGGCAGCCCCGATCCTTAGGATTTTTCTTTGCTTGCGTTTATTATACAGGGGGTCTGCGACAGCATTATGTCGCGGGTGGAAAGAATTTTAAGATTTTTTACGGAAGGTATTTTTGGTGGTCTTCGGTAAATTTAATAATCTGATTCATCATCCTTACGGATTCAACGGGGTAGCAGCCGGATGCCGTTTCCGCTGAAAGCATTACAAAATTAGTTCCGTCCAGTATTGAATTGGCAACATCAGTAACTTCAGCACGTGTGGGACGGCTATGCTCAGTCATGTGTTCAAGCATCTGTGTTGCGGTAATCACAAATTTTTTCTTTTGATTACACTTTTTTATAATTTGTTTCTGTATTATTGGAATTTGGTATATGGGTACAGCTATACCCATATCTCCCCTCGCTATCATTATGCCGTCTGATGCATCTATGATTTCATCTATGTTTTTTATGGCTTCCCTGCTCTCTATTTTAGCTACAATAAGGCACCGAGGCATTCTTGGTTTTATGAGATTTTTTATAATATCAATGTCTTTTTTTCGACGCACGAAAGATTGTGCAATGTAATCCACCTTGTGCTTGATTCCAAATTCAATGTCTATTCTGTCTTTTGGTGTAAGTCCTGAAAATGGAAAACGCATACCAGGTATATTAACCCCTTTCCGCTGCTTTAAGATACCTCCTTCAGCCACCTCTGTTTTTATCATTTTTTTTGATGACTGTTTTACTTTAAGAATTATATTGCCATCATCGATGTATATAAGTTGGCCTATCCCAATTTTGTATAAGCTTTCCTTGTAATCAATGGGGATCAGGCGTGGATCACCCGTATCCGGACCATTTGTAAGGAAAACGACCTTCTTTTTCTGAAGAATTTTAGATCCTTCGGATTTGAAATAGCCAATTCTGATACGATATCCTTCTAGATCTTGCATTATCTTAATCGCGCGCCTCATTTTTTTATTTAGGGTGCGGGCTAGATGAACCCTGTGCAGGTGTTCTGGGTGCGATCCGTGGGAAAAATTAAGTCGAACCAGATCAAGGCCGCTTATAAACATTTTTCTCAGTATTGTTTCATTGTTACTTGAAGGACCTAATGTAGCGATTATTTTGGTTTTTACCATATTGTCTCCAGTTGTTTTGTAGTTTTACTATAAGTGAGTGGTAAACAACGGCGCTCTTTACTTCAGGCCTAAAAAGAATATGCTAGTGCTGATATAAGGCGTAGGTCGTTCTTCTTTGTATCCTTAGGCGGGGCAGAATTATAGTCATTTATCAAACTTAAACGCAAAGACAGCTTTTTATTCAAGGCGACATCCAGTGAGGTATCAGACCGGAATCTATAATCATTATAATCCTCAATGGTCGGATAATAGTAGAGATTCTGCGTTATCTTTGAGTTGTTAAAGAGTTTTTTCTCTAAAAATAGTCTTGGTGTAAGGACCCACTCGTCCCTATCCTTTATCTTGATTTTATAAACCGTATGATCTA
>JABMRG010000107.1 GCA_013202935.1 Candidatus Omnitrophota bacterium | reverse complement strand
TATCGTTATTTTCCTGAGCCGGACCTTACGCCATTTACAATTGATAAGCCGTTAATAGATACGCTAAGAGGCGAGATACCTGAGATGCCAAATGATAAACTGAAGCGTTTTAAAGACAAGCATAATATATCAGAATATGATGCGTCAGTCCTGGTTACTGATAAGGCCATGTCCGATTTCTTTGAAAGCTGTCTAAAATTATACCCAGAGCCTAAGAAAATAGTAAACTGGCTTATGGGCGATATATCAAAGTTCATCAATGCTGATAATAAGGAGTTTAAGGATATCAAACTGACGCCAGAGATGCTTGTTGGTATGCTAAGGCTCATAGATAATAGTTCTATAAGCGGAAAAATCGCAAAGGAAGTAGTTGTTGAGATGCTATCCAGTGGTAAGACAGCAGAGGAAATAGTGAAGGAGAAAGGCCTGGCCCAGATAACAGATGAGTCTTCTGTATTACCATTGCTGGATGAGGTGATAGAGGAAAATGGAAAGGTTGTCAGCGACTACCTCTCAGGTAAGAAGCAGGCATTCGGTTTCCTGGTCGGACAGCTTATGAAGAAGACCAAGGGAAAAGTAAACCCAAAATTAGCCAATGAGTTGCTACAAAAAAGACTGAAAGAGAAAAAATGATGAGAAAAAAACTTTCTTTGTTCATTACCATCATACTGTTTACTGTTATCATAACACCTTATCTCTTATCTGCAAAAGAGCCGGCTACTGAACCAGAGATAAGGAAACTTACTAAAGAAGATATCTTTGGTGACCTTGAGCTCTTTGCCGATGCTCTTGTGCTTATAGATGCCAACTATGTAAAAGATGTAAAGAGCAAGGATATGATATACGGTGCTTTAAATGGGATGCTCTCGTCGCTTGATTCCCACAGTTCCTTTCTGACTCCTGAAGATTTTAAAGAATTACGCACAGAGACGAAAGGTGAATTTGGTGGACTGGGCATAAAGATAACCCTACGAAATGGAATCCTTACCGTTGTAAGCCCTTTAGAAGGGACCCCTGCCTTTGAGGCTGGAATATTACCTGGAGATAAGATACTCAAGATTGACGATGAGACTACAGAGGATTTTGATTTAGATGATGCGGTAAAGAGGCTCAGGGGTATTCCCGGCACTGAAGTACGTTTGACTATAATAAGAGAAGATGAAGATGCATTGAGAGAGTTTAAGCTAAAAAGGGCTATTATCAAGATAGATTCTATAAAAGAAGCATCTATATTAAAGGATAAGCTCGGTTATATAAGGATAGTAGACTTCCAACAGGATACCGGCTCTGAGCTTGAAAAGGCATTGCGCCTTTTATCAAAAAAGAAGATGAAGGGCCTTATTCTTGATCTGAGAAATAATCCAGGAGGCCTTTTAAGTGCCTCAGTGCTGGTCTCTGAGAAGTTCTTAAAGAGAGGAGATCCTATAGTATCAACAAAGGGCAAGATCAAAGAACAAGATGGAGATTTTAAGTCCAGGGCCGTTAGGCCTTATTCAGATTTTCCAATCGCAATATTACAGAATAGGGGTTCTGCCAGCGCATCCGAAATAGTTGCAGGAGCCCTGAGAGACAATAAGAGAGCTCTTGTGGTTGGCGAGAAGAGCTTTGGAAAAGGCTCTGTGCAGACGGTTGTACCCATGAGAGATGGTTCTGCACTTCGCCTGACAACGAGTTATTATTATACCCCTTCCGGCAGTATTATACACAAGAAGGGAATAACCCCTGACATAGAGGTCAAGCTTGTAAGGTCAGAGACTACTGGTGAGAATGCCAAAAAGAAGAAACTTTCAACAAAGGAGAGGCTGCTTAAGGATGAGCAGGTCAAAGCAGCGTTAGAATTGCTTAAGGATGAAGAAAGATATGCGAGCCTTATAAATGGTGAAGAAGAACCCCAGTAAACAGATAGATTACTATGAGAAGAAGGTTATGGATAATATTAGTAGTTGCTCTTGCTCTAGGAGCAACTTTTTATTTTATAGTAAGCTACCAGAGTAGCAGGCTGGTAAAGATAGCTATTGTTATTGATGACTGGGGATACAATATGGAGAATATCGAACTCTTAAAATCTATCGATATACCGATTACAGTCTCAATACTTCCAAGCCTGGCTTACTCCCGAGATGTTGCTGAGATATTAGATAAAGATAAGAATATAGAGGTTATTCTCCATATTCCCATGGAGCCTGAAGCAGGAGATTTAAGCCTTGAAAAGAATACGCTGATGACTTCGATGTCAGATGAGAGAATAGCTTCATTATTGCAAAAAGCACTTGAATCGGTTCCAGGCGCAAAAGGCATATCTAACCATATGGGTTCAAAGGCAACAAAACATGAGAGGTTGGTCAAAACCCTTATGAGAGAGTTAAGACAAAAAAGGCTTTATTTTTTAGATAGTATGGCAACACTAGATACTGTTTGTGCTAAAGAAGCAGAATATGCGGGCGTAAGATTTGCAGAAAGGGATGTCTTTCTTGATAATAATGCAGATAGAGACTATATATCTGCACAGATAGATGAATTAATAGGATTAGCACGCCTGAAAGGCTCTGCTATAGGCATAGGCCATGATAAACGGCTTACACTAAAAGTTATTAAGGAAAAGATAGAGAATCTTGAAGGTACAGATATTAGGTTTGTCTTTGTTTCAGCACTGAGCAGGAGGCGCAGATAGGGAGATGTTGATTTTAGGCATTGAGACTTCTTGTGATGAGACATCGATCGCTGTTGTATCTGATGGTAAGAAGATACTCTCAAATATTATATCATCGAGCCTCCATCTTCATAAAAAGTATGGTGGTGTTGTACCAGAGATAGCATGCAGGCATCATACAGAGCTTATTAATATAGTTTTGGATAAGGCGCTGAAAAAAGCAGGGGTGCGCTTAAAAGATATTGAGGCGATAGCAGTAACATATGGGCCTGGGTTAGTAGGTGCCCTTCTTGTAGGTATATCGCTTGCAAAAGCCTTGAGTTATGCATTGAAGATTCCACTTATTCCGATAAACCACCTGCACGCTCATCTCTACTCAGCGATTATGAGTAGCGAGAAAGAAGTATTTCCCTGCATAGGACTAGTTGTATCAGGAGGCCATAGCAGCCTCGTCTATATAAAAGATATAGAGCAAATCCAACTACTAGGCCAGACAAGAGACGATGCCTGTGGAGAGGCCTTTGATAAGGTTGCTAAGATATTAAATCTTGGGTTTCCAGGAGGCCCTGTTATAGAAAAAAGATCAGAAAGAGGCGATCCAAAAAGTATAAAGTTTCCACGCTCATACCTGGAAAAGGATAGTTTCGATTTTAGTTTTAGTGGTATAAAGACAGCGGTTTTATATTATGCGCAGGCCTTAAAGAAGAATAAGAAAAGAGTGCCAGTCGCTGATATATGCGCAAGTTTTCAGGAAGCAATGTTTGATATGCTGCTTAATAAGACAAAAGACTGCTGCGTGAAAAAAAAGGCCAAGAGGCTTGTTGTAGGTGGAGGTGTAAGTGCCAATAAGACGCTAAGGGATAGGCTGGTTGAGATGGGCCGAAAGGAAGATGTGAAGGCCTCTTTTCCTATCAAAGAAATGTATATGGATAATGGAGCAATGGTTGCAGGACTAGGGTTTGAGCTGTATAATAGAAAAAGGTTCGCAGATTATACCTTATCGGCTGAACCAAATTTAAACTTTTAAACAAGGGAGATAAAGAATGGATAAGAATATCGATGCCATAAACAAGAAGATTCAGGCTGAAAGCGCTTTTGTAAAAAAGATAATAGATGGCATGGAGAAGGTTATTGTAGGGCAAAAGTATATGGTAGAGAGGCTGCTTGTGGGGCTTTTGGCAAACGGCCATATTCTCATAGAATCTGTACCAGGCCTAGCAAAGACTATGAGTGTAAGCACCTTATCCGGGTTGATAAATACTAAGTTTCAAAGGTTACAGTTTACTCCTGACCTTCTCCCAGCTGATATTATTGGAACCCTTGTATATAACCCAAAGGATAGTACATTTATTACAAAGAAAGGGCCTATTTTTGCAAACCTTATCCTTGCAGATGAGATCAATAGGGCACCCGCTAAGGTACAGAGCGCTCTCTTAGAGGCTATGCAGGAAAGGCAGATTACTATAGGGGAGGAGACGTTTAAGTTGGATAGCCCATTTCTTGTGCTTGCAACCCAGAACCCTATTGAGCAAGAGGGAACTTACAATCTTCCTGAGGCTCAAGTCGACCGTTTTATGCTAAAAGTCCATATAACATATCCAGATAAGGATGAAGAGCTCCAGATCCTAAAACGTATGGCTGAGACGAATAAAAGAATAGAAGTAGAGCCTGTTGTAGAGGCTTCTGAGATATTAAAGGCTAGGGAGATTGTAAATGAGGTATATATTGATGAGAAACTGCAGAAGTATATAGTGGATATAGTCTTTGCCACACGCACGCCCCAAGATTACGGCCTAAAAGAACTGGCCTCCCTTATGCGTTATGGCGCTTCCCCAAGAGCAAGCATAGCATTGACAGTTGCCTCTAAGGCGTATGCATTTATTCAGGGAAGGGGCTATGTAACCCCACAGGATATAAAAAATATCGCAATCGATGTCTTAAGACACAGGGTACTTGTCAGTTATGAGGCAGAGGCACAAGGAAAGACCTCTGATGATATAGTAAAGAGGTTATTAGATGAGGTAAAGGTTCCGTAATATGCCACAGGCACAGGAAGAGATAATCGGCAAATTGTCCGATGAGGTAATAGCCAAGATACGCAGGATATCGATCAATACTGCAAAGATTGTCCAGGAGACATTTGCCGGCCAATATCAGAGCGTATTTAAGGGCAGGGGCATGGAGTTTGACTCGGTGAGAGAGTACCAGCCCGGCGATGAGATCCGCAGCATAGACTGGAATGTTACAGCAAGGACAGGCCGTCTTCAAGTAAAGAAGTTTGTAGAGGAGAGAGAGCTTTCTGTAATGCTTCTTTTGGATGCTTCCTCATCCGCAGGTTTTGGCTCCAGAGACAAGCTGAAGAGTGAATTGGCAGCAGAGATATGCTCAGTGATAGCATTTTCTGCAATATATAATAAGGATAATGTAGGCCTTTTTATATTTACTGATAATGTAGAGAAGGCACTTCCTCCCAGAAAAGGGACTAACCACGTCTTAAGGGTAATACGAGAGGCGCTGGTGTTTAAGCCCAAGGGAACTGCTACTGATATCTCAGAAGCGCTAGCGTATTTAAACAAGGTCATGCATAGAAGGGCGGTCTGTTTTATAATATCGGACTTTTTAACAGAAGGATACCAGGAGAGCTTATCCATCGCTAATAGGCGGCATGACATAATAGCTATTCGTATCATAGACCCACGTGAAATGGAGCTGCCGAATGTAGGAGTTGTTGTTTTAGATGATGCAGAGACAAAGGAGCAGGCGGTTGCTGATACCTCAAGCGCTGCTTTCAGGGATAAGTATAGAGACCAGTCACTTAACAGGCTAAGAACACAGGAAGAATTTTTTGCTTCTTCTGGAATTGATAATATAGATATCTATACAGATACCCCTTATGTAGATTCTCTGGTTAAGTTCTTTAGGATGAGAGAAAAGAGATTAAGTAGGGGTTTTTAGCAGAAAGGGACTGTCCCCGTTAGTTTACGAGTCGTTTAGTAGGGGACTGTCCCTAGGGTATTATATGAGAGCATCAAATAAGCATATACTTATATTAGTTCTGTTATACCTATCCATCCTTTTGCCTCTTAAAGCGTTTTCTCAGTATATTGATCAGGCTCCCCCTCAAACAAAAACCAAAATAAGCAAATCATCTGTAAATATTGGTGAGAAACTGAAGTATACTATTTCAGTATATACAAAACCCAATGTTTTAGTCAGGTTTTCTGACCCGGAAGAGCTGGGTAGCTTCGAAGTTCTATCTACTGATATATCAGAAAGGATAATCTTTGGCAAAAAGGTTACCACCGCATTATATTATCTTGTTGCGTATGATACCGGAGAAGAGACGATGCCGAAGCTTAGCATCCAGTATAGATATCCTGGCAGCAAATGGGAGAATATAAGGCCTGGAAGAAAAAAGATAAATGTAAAAAGCGTTTTTGAAACAGCTAAGATAGAGGCTGATGTAAAGCCTATAGAAGGGCCCATAGGCCTGGGTTGGCCGTATAAATGGCATATGTTTATAGGTATATCTTTAATTGCGACAGTAGGGTTTTTGGTTTTTATATACATAAGATGGAGAAAAAATATGCTTGAAAGGCTCAGAAGAGGGCCTCCAAGGGAGATAGTGGTTTATCAGAAATTGAGTAGTTTAATATCAAGATTAAAGGCCAAAGGGGAGGTTGGCTCATCTGATTTTGTAAATCTTGCAGAACTCCTAAAAGAATATTCAGAGCTTAGGCTGAAGCTTGGCAAAAAGAGTATGACATCAGAGGAGTTCTTAAATGGCGTAAGAGAAAAAGAGCCCTTTTATAAGAAACATGGCGCGTTTGTTAGTACCTTCTTGAGAAGGTCTGACCTGGTTAAGTTTGCAAATCATAAGCCTAGTAATGAAGAATCTGCCCAAGCCCTGCTGGAAGCGGGGAAGTTATTGACCGATCTGATGCCAGAAGAAGGATAAGGGAGAGATGAGTTTTAAAGATCTTTGGGTCCTGCTATTTATACCGATAATTATCATATGGATTTATTCCGTAAGAAGAAGACAGGTATCGAGCGGGTTCTATTTTTCATCGACAAGTCTCTTATCCGGTTTAGGTACCTCAGCCAGGGCCTTCTTCTCCTCAAAATTAATCTATTTAAGATGTATTACCCTTATCCTTATGTTTCTTGCGCTTGCAAGGCCCCAGTCTCCTGTAAAGGATACTATAAGGAGAACAGAAGGCATAGATATAGTTATGGCTATAGATGCCTCGACCAGTATGCTTGCTGAGGATTTTAATGATGGCAAGGAAAGGTATAATAGGCTTGATGCGGTAAAAAAGGTATTGCCCAATTTTGTTGATGCCAGAATAAACGACCGCCTTGGTGCCGTTATATTTGCCACAAGGGCTTATACTTTATCTCCTTTAACATTAAACCATGAATGGTTTTTAAAGAATATCGAGCGCATTGAGGCAGGGAAGCTCGGCAACCAGACCGCGATAGGTTCTGCAATAACTTCTTCTTTAAGCAGGCTTAAGAAATCAGAGTCTAAATCAAAAGTTATTATTCTTTTGACAGACGGAAGGAATAACGCAGGCCAGATAAGCCCAATGACAGCTACAGAACTTGCAGGGGCGTTAAATGTAAAGATTTATACTATAGGCGCTGGTAGTTTTGGTTCAGTGCCTTATCCTATTAAGTCCGCGCAGGGAGAGATCATAGGGTATGAGAATATAAAGATAGATATGGATGAAGGCCTCTTAAAAGAGATAGCTTCAGGTACGGGCGGAAAATATTTTAGGGTTACGGATATAGATTCACTGAAGAAGGTTTACAGGGAGATAGACAAGCTGGAAAAGGTTCAGATACAGGAGAGCGCATATGAAGAATATAACGAACTTTTTGGCTATTTTCTGGTTGCTGCATTTATTCTTTTGTTGCTTGAGATAATATTGTCAAATACTATTTTAAGGAGACTGCCTTAGATTATGAAGTTTGGTAATCCTTTAGCTCTAATATATGCACTTTGGTTAATCCCTTTAATTGTACTATTCTGGCTGGCGGTTATACGCAGACGAAAATACTTAGTAGCGAAATTTATCAATAAACCCCTGTGGCCAGCTATGGTCAATTCATTAGATACCCACCGCGTTTACCTGAAAATCTTTCTTGTATTCCTTTCCATAGTGCTTGTATTTATTGCCCTTACAGGCCCGCAAATAGGATTCAAGTGGCAAGAAGTTAAGCGTAAAGGCCTCGATATCATATTTGTTGTGGATGTATCAAAGAGTATGCTTGCTGATGATATAAGCCCTAGCCGCTTAGAGAGAAGTAAGCTTGCGATAAGGGATATAGTTCGAAGGCTAAGAGGCGATAGGGTAGGACTGGTAGCATTTGCAGGAGAGGCATTCTTGCAATGCCCCTTGACCTTAGACTACGATGGATTCCTGCTTTCATTGAAGGATCTCGATGTGAATACCATATCCAGAGGCAGCACATCTGTATCTAAGGCTCTAAAGAAGGCTATAGGCAGCTATGATCCTGGCATAAAGAGATATAGAGTTCTTGTTATTATCAGCGATGGTGAAGAACATGAAGGCGATGCTATCAATATGGCAAAAGAGGCAAAGAGAGAGAAGGTCAAGATATTTTGTGTAGGGGTAGGTTCTAAAAATGGTAGTCTAATACCTTATGTTGATAAAAAGGGACAAAAAGTTTTTTTGAGGGATGAGAAAGGCAATAGAGTCAAATCGCGTTTAAACGAAAAGCTGCTTAAAGAGATAGCTTTTATTACAGGCGGGGCATATGTTCATGCCACTAAGACAGATTTTGGGATTAATACCATTTACAGAGAAAAGATCTCAAGCCTTCAAAAGAGAGAGGTTACGGGAAAGAAGACCAAAATCTACCATGAGCGGTTTCAGATACCACTTTTGCTGGCAATTCTTTTGTTGTGCATTGAGGCTGTAATCTCAAAACGGAAAAGGCAAGAATGATGCGTATTTTTCTAAATACATTATTAGTAATAACCATTTTTGCTATTATCTCACCTTTAGAAGCAGCAGAGTCTGGTGCAAAGATCGCAGAGCAGGCCAATATGTTTTATAAGCTCAAAAGATTCGACCAGGCTATAAAGAAGTATGATACAGCACTTTCTGAGGTAATAGATCCAAAGGTTGAAAATATTATATACTTTAATAAGGGTGTGGCGTTATACAAGAAACAGGAATATAGCAAGGCTTTATCAGCCTTTATAAAGGCACTTGCAACATATGATGAGTCACTAGAGGCTAAGGCTAGTTATAATATAGGAAATTGTAAATATAAACTTAGTGAGCTTTTTGTGGGTACAGACATAGACTATGCTATAAAACTATGCAAAGACGCGCTAAGGTATTACAAGGCAGTGATAAGCTCCTCTATTGATAGCACAAATGCAGTATACAACTATGAATATGTTAAGAAAAAGCTGGATTATTTCTTAATCAAGAAGGATCTTGAGCTTGAGAAGAAAAAGAGCCAAAGGTATCCACGTAAAGGTGGTAAGTCGGCTCAATCTCAAAGCAAGGCAGAGAGAGCCACGCAGAATCAGAATGAGTTGTTCAATCAGAAAAAGCAGGATTTTAGCAATAAGCAGAATAGGCAGCAGGAGGAAGAATTAGACGAGCAGAAGAGACAGAAGCAAGAGGATCTTGAGAAAGAACTTCAGAGAAAAAGAGATAGCTTAAAGAAAAACTTTAAAGGAGAAGAATTAGGAAAGAAAGAAGAAGAACTCAAAGAGCAAACAAAGCAAAAGAAGGAACAGATAGATAAAGAATTTCAGCAAAAGAAGAATAATCTCAGGCAAAAGCAGTTACAGCAATCTTATGAGCAGAGGCAGCAACAGCTCGAACGTAACTACCAGCAGCATAGGCAGGATATAGAGAAGAATTTTAAGAACAGGGAAGATGAATTGAAGCAACAGCTGCAAGGAAGCGATTTAAACAAGGAGCTAGATAGATTAAGAAGAGAGAAGGAGTTTCAGAAGCAGAAGAGTTCTCAACAATACCAACAGCAAAAGCAGCAGCTAAAGCAGCAGTATAAAGAGCATAATGAGAGCCTAAAAAACTCCCAGCAAAAACAGGACCAGCTCAAGCAGCAGCAGCAAACCCAGCAAGACCAACTTAACAAAGAATTTAAGCAGGAAAAAGAAAACTTAAATCAAGAGTATCAGCAGAAAAAGCAACAGGTAGAACAACAATATCAGGGTAAGGAAGGCGAAGATAGACTGGATGATTTAAATCAGAAGAAAAGAGCTGAAGACAAGAAGCTAGATAAAGACTATGGGCAGAAGAAGAGAGAATTGGATAAGAAAGTCCAGCAAAATATGAATGATCTTGAAAACCAGCATAGCAAAGACCAGCTCAACCAACAGCAACAATCCCAAAAAGAAAACTTAAACCAAGAGTATCAGCAGGAAAAAGAAGAACTCAACCAGGAGTTTAAGCAAAAACAGGAGCAAGCGAAACAGCAAACAACCGACCAGCAACAGCTAAAACAAGAACTTGATAAGCT
>JABMRG010000106.1 GCA_013202935.1 Candidatus Omnitrophota bacterium | reverse complement strand
TCTAAATAAAACTTCTCTGCATTGTTATCTACCCTGTACAAATATACCTTAAGGCCTCTGTTCTTTAGCTCTTGGGCGTAGCCGGCTGCTCTTTTGACATCAGGATTAAAGCCAAGCTTAAAGGCCCAGGATATTGGTACCTGTATAAGCATTATGACTAGAATTGCTGCCACTGAAAGGTTGAAGGCCTTGCCTTTAAGAAATCTTCCCAGAAATACAGCAGAAGAGAGCGCAAGTGCTGGATATATGGGCATAATATACCAGTGCAGCTTGGTCTTTACTGCAGAATATAATATGTAAGAAACAGACATCCAGCAAAGAATCATTATCGCACGCTTATCCTTATGCCTAAGAGATTGCCATAATATATAGATGCCTGACAGGTACGCAAGAAGAGACCATGGTTTATTCTTATTGAATATAGCCTTCTGGTAAAAGTTTATCCCGCCGGAATGGCCTTCTATGGCCTCTGTTGCTCTCTGGAATATATGGAGCCCAAAATAATGGTCTAAAAATTCTGGGCCTATTAATATGTATTGCACAAGGTGAAATATGAAGATTGCCGTAAGGGAAATCAAGATACCCATAATAAATTGGGGGTTAAAAAGACGCCTCAAAGATTTTGTAAATAGGCAATAGATTACAATAATTGCAGGGCCCAGAAACGCGTGAAAACCCTTTATAAAATAAGCTGCGCCAAAAACAATCCCTATAAAGAATAAGTGCCGCGGCTGGGCTTTGCCAACCCAGAAGAGATAGATCATAAGCAGGATGAAAAATGTAAGAGGCACATCAATCACACCCAATTTTGCAAAATGAAGGAAGTGCGGCGTGCCCAACAATATCAGGCTAGAGAGAATTGCTGTATGCTTACCGTATAATCTCTTTGAGAATAAGTACATCAGCAGAATAACCGCTATACCAAAAAGTGACGATACTAGTCTTGTGCTAAATTCATTTATTCCAAACATCTTATAGGATATTGCGGTAAGCCACATATAGAGAGGGGGCTTATCAAGCCAAGGCCGGTCCCAATGAAGTGGAACGAGCCAGCTATTGGTCTTTAAGATTTCCTTAGAGACACAGGCGTATATCGCCTCATCGTGTGTGGTAATACTGCCTGTTGCTATATTAGACAGGATATAGACCGAAGCAAGTGCAAGCAGCAGCCAGAATATCTTATCTTTTAAAATAGGCTTTCTCAAGATAATATACCTATGCTATCTTTATGCCACGATGCTTGTTAAGCAGGCGTTTGATATAACCCTTTTTTTCAAGAGCAAGAAGTTTGTCCACAGCACTCTTATAAGAGACTATTCCGCAGGCCTGCTGTATCTCTCTTATGTAAGGGCTCTGTTTCCTTTCCTGCATGTACCCCTTGATAAAATCGAGTACTATCTTCTGCTTCTTGGTCAATGCCAGTCTTTCCATATTCATCTCCTTTTAGAATAACGTATATATAAACGGTGCGACCGCTGATGACTCAGTAAATATAATTAGAAGGCCTAAGAGCAGCAAAATAATAATAATCGGTGCAAGCCACCACCGTTTTCTTACTCTCATAAAATCCCAAAGCTCTTTCAATATAGCTGCCTTGCCCATCTCATCTCCTTTAAAATTGCTTTTCGTAATTGGTTTCTACAGCATCTTTATCCAACCAGTATGAGTCTCTATCCTTTTCTATTCTTTTATCCAGAGGATCTTTTCCGAATATCCTCATAATAAGTCCAAAAGGTGTAATAATAATATAAAAAATAACAGCTAATAGAAAACCTGTGATAAGTTCGCCTATTATATGGGTTATCTTCTTAAATATCCGTGGAAAGAATCCGCCTACTACAAATAAGAAAGCGGAGAGGCTGTATAGGAAATAATAGAATTTGGTATGGCCTTTCAATAGATGGAGTGTTCCTATAATGGCAAGGATTACAGATCCTATAAGGGCATTTCTTCTGACTTTTCTTATATCAATCTGGTTCGAATTCACTTAAGTCTCCTACTCTTATTTCATCTGTCTTTTGTCTTTTCTTATCCAGCAAGAAGGAACCTATCACAAGATAGTCCATATTTGTCCGCATGAAGCAATTATAGGCATCTTTTGGCGCACATACTATCGGCTCACCCCTTACATTAAAAGAGGTGTTTATAACTACGGGACAGCCTGTAAATTTATAAAATTCATTTATCATATCATAATATATAGCATTATCCTCTCTCTTTACTGTCTGCACCCTGGCTGAATAATCAACATGCGTTATAGCAGGAATTTCAGAACGCTTAACCTTAAGCTTGTCAGTACCAAAAAACTTACTCTCTTCTTCTGAAAGGGGTAGGCGTTTATCTTCTTTAATGGGGGCTACCAGAAGCATATAAGGGCTTTCACAGTTTAAATCAAAATATTCTGATACGTGGGCAGCCAGCACCGTTGGTGCAAACGGCCTGAACGATTCTCTAAATTTTATCTTCAGATTTATCGTAGACTGCATCTCTTTAGAGCGCGGGTCTCCTAATATTGAACGGCTGCCCAATGCCCGTGGCCCATACTCCATACGCCCCTGAAACCATCCTAAGACTTTCTCATCTGCTATAGTCTCTGCAGCACGCCTTGGGAGGTCTTCTTCTTTTAATTCTTCATATGGTATCTTATTGCTTTCCAGGTATTCTTTTATCTCTTCATTTGTGAAACTTGGCCCCAGGAGAGCTGCCTTCATAGAATCATGCACCCCATCTACGCTCCTATCTTCTTTCAGATAGAGGTGTCTTACAGCCAAGGCTGCTCCTAAAGCTCCTCCTGCATCTGTTGCTGAAGGCTGAACCCATATATTCTCAAATGGGCCTTCTCGTAATAACCTACCGTTTGAAACACAATTCAAGGCTACGCCCCCTGCCAAGCAAAGGTTTTTTTGTCCTGTTCTTTTATATATATGGTTTGCCATCTTTAGTACAATCTCTTCTGTAACAACCTGAATAGAACGTGCAATATCCATATGGCGCTGTTGGATCTTGTCTATCTCTGGCCTGCGGGGAGGGCTGCCAAATAGCTTATGAAATCTTTCATTAGTCATAGTCAGACCAGTGCAGTAATTAAAGTATCTTAAATTCAACCTGAAAGAACCATCCTCTTTTATATCTATAAGTTCTTTCTTTATCAGGTCTGTATACTTAGGTTCTCCATAAGGCGCAAGGCCCATGAGTTTATATTCGCCTGAGTTGACCTTAAAACCTATATAGTATGTAAAGGCAGAGTATAAAAGCCCTAAGGAATGGGGAAACTTAAGTTCTTTTAATATTTTTATGGTACGCCCCTTACATATGCCATAGCTTGCGGTTGCCCATTCACCTACAGCATCAACAGTCAATATGGCTGCCTCTTTAAAAGGTGAGGGATAGAATGCACTTGCGGCATGTGATTCATGGTGTTCGGGAAAGAGTATCGCTGCCTTGCAGTTGAGCTGATCTTCTATGTAGCTGCGCATAAAGATCTTACTCTTTATCCATGGGGGCATGGCTGTAAGAAATGAGTTTATTCCAAGGGGCACGTAGCTTAGATAAGTCATAAGGAGCCTCTCAAACTTGACAAAAGGCTTGTCATAAAAGGCTATATAGTCCAGATTGTCAGCAGATATACCTGCTTTCTGAAGGCAATACCCTATGGACTGCGCTGGAAAGTTATAATCGTGCTTTTTACGGCTGAATCGTTCTTCCTGTGCCGCAGCGATTATCTCCCCATCACGTATAAGGGCTGCCGCTGCATCATGATAGAATGCAGATATTCCCAGTATATGAGTAGGACTCATGCTTCCTTTAACCCCCAGGCAATCTTGCCCCAGGTGCGTTCATGCAGATAATAGAACAGGAGCTTGGTAATAAGCTCAAGCCCGCCTACCTCAAATGAAAGAACCCATCTGCGCGTGAATATGAAAACTAGCAGTATTGTGATAGACGTTGCAAAGAACCGCCATGATAATGCTTTTATAATACTTCTGGATCGCATCTCTTTCATACTATCTTCTCGCTTCCCTTTTCAACAAATTTAGTATTCTTAAGATACTCCATAATCTTGTTAGCACTCTCCTCTATTGTCTCCTTATCTGTCTCCAGTACTACCTCAGGCTTAAGCGGTTCTTCGTAGGGATCATCTATGCCGGTAAAGTCTTTTATCTCACCACGCAGTGCTTTTGCATACATGCCCTTGACATCCCTATCCTCGCATACCTTCAGGGAGCACTTTACATATACTTCGATAAAGTTTGTTGTGCTCTCTCTTGCATACTGGCGTTTTTCGCGATAGGGAGAGACAAAGGAGACGAGTGTGGCAACACCGTTTCTTGACAGGAGTTTTGCTACAAATGTCACCCTCTCTATATTCTTGTCTCTATCCTCTTTTGAGAAACCCAAATCCTTTGTAAGGCCCTGGCGTACAATATCGCCATCCAGCCTTTCAACCCTTAAGCCCATTCTCTTAAGTTCCTCCGCTACTTTATCCGCAACTGTCGTCTTGCCAGCACATGGAAGGCCTGTAAACCATAATGTAAAACCCCCTTGATTATCACTCATGATCATTACTCCTTTCTACTCCACAAATGGATGTTTATATTTTAGTATAGTTTTTGCAATTTCAGGGCGCATCAGTTTATCTGATGGCACCTTTCCAGACTCCAGCATTCCTCTTATCTTTGTACCACTAAAGTTCTCTATATCTTTTCCTTTGTGTGGACACGTCTTATCATTTGCAACACCTTTGCAGTGATTGCACCAGAAGAACGATTTAAAGAATATCGGTTTAATCTCAAGGTCAGGAAACTCATTAAATATCTCGTGAGCTGCAAAGGGGTGGTAAAAATCTCCTACACCAGCATGGTCTCTTCCAATTATAATATGCGTACATCCGAAGTTCTTGCGTATGATTGCATGATGTATTGCCTCGCGTGGGCCCGCATATCTCATCTCCATCTGCAAAACAGATAAGAATACATGGTCTCTCTGATAGTAGTTTTTTATAAGCTTCTCATAGGTTTCTATTATTACCTTATCCTTAAAGTCACCCTTTTTCTTTCTGCCTATAACAGGGTTGATAAAAAGCCCATCTACATATGAGAGGGCTGTCTTCTGCACATACTCATGGCCCATATGCGGGACGTTTCTTGTCTGGAATGCTACTATTCTTTCCCAACCTAAAGATTTAAATCTCTCTCTCGTCTCTCTCGGAGTCAATGTATATTTGCTGAATTCATACTCAGGCATATCTATCAACTTAATCTTGCCCCCTATAAGGTACTGACCCATTTTAAAGACCTTATCGACTCCGGGATGAGAGGTATCGGTTGTGCCATACAGCCTCTTTGCAAAATTCCGTTTATCATACCTGTATACATCATCTACATCCATAAGAGCCAGTACAATACCCTTATCATCCATGAGTGAGAGTTTTTTCTCTTTTTTTATCTCAGGATATATAAAAGCTGGTATATCAAGAACTATTGGTACGGTCCAGGTAACGCCATTAGCCAACCGCTTTTTATTAAGAACAGAGCTTAAATCTCTCCTGCTCAAGAAGCCCTCTAAGGGGCTAAAAAGACCGGTTGCGATATTAACAAGCTCTTGTACATGTTCTTTGGAAATCTTAATCTTATAAAGGCCTGATGCTCTTTTAGCTAAGGAGTTCTTAGTGCCTTTAGCTACTATTCTGTTAACAAGTCTACCACCATGAGGTAATATCATCTCTTCCTCCATTTTTATAGTTATTATTAATATAAGAATAAGTAGTATGAAATATTACCATATTTTCATTGCTTAGTCAACGCCTAAAATATGGTTTTCGGGAAGGCTTCATAGAGGGAGGGACTATTTCTTTGCTACAAAAAAGCGATTCATAAAAAGCTCAAAATACCCGGATTTAAACTCTTTAAAACCAGCCTTTTTTATTATATCTGACAATTCTAGACTGCTCAAATTTGACTTATGGTCTGCCACTTCTGCCTTTCTTACAAGCCCAATTTTGGCCATAGGATACAGAAGGTAGTATGTCCAAGTCGAAGGTACGGTAATAATACAAATACCGCCTGGGGTCAATATCCTTCTTATCTCTGAAATTATACCTGTTATTTTTGATGATCTGATGTGCTCCAGGACAGCCAGCATTGTAATAACATTTATAGAATTATCATCAAATGGTAAATGATTGATTTCTTGTTCAATATCGTAGTTTATAAGCTTGAATTTTCGTGATGCAGCAGAATTAACATCAGTAGCCTTTTCTATCCCTATCTTTTCAATGAATCTTGAGGTTAAAAGAAAAATAGGATAAGAACCGCACCCTATATCGAGAACCTTGCTGTTTGCGCCTACATCTGCAATAAACTTGTTGGCCAGGCTGGCTCTCTGAGCTGCTAGAAGATATTCAAATGCACCATACCCACTGGTAATCTCCTTCTTAGACCTGATCTTAAGATACTTATTGAATTGCCGCACTATACCCATAAGGAATCTTTTATCATATTCTATCAATATAGTCAACTGTAAATAAATCGATTTTCTATTGCTTGCCTTTGCTCTTTCTGCTATAATTGCCTCAATATGAAAAGTGCTGAATTAGACCTATCAGTAGTAATACCCGCATATAATGAGGAACCAAATCTGGCCTCAACGCTTAAGGATATCGCTGGATGGTTTGAGGCTAAAGACTTGACTTATGAGGTTATAGTAGTAGATGATGGTTCAGATGATAAGACTGCTGAAGTAGCCTCGTCATTAAACCATCTTTTCAGTTCTTTCGCCTTGCTGAAAAACGAATCCAACCGCGGTAAAGGCTATACTGTAAAAAAGGGGGTCATTGCTGCTAAAGGCAGATATCTGCTCTTTATGGATGCTGATAATTCTACACGCATAGATCAGATTGATAAGTTTATGAGGGCCTTAGAAGAAGGTAATGATATAGCTCTTGCATCAAGGCGCATAGAGGGCTCAGAGATTACTAAACTACAACCTTTAAGGAGAAGAGTTCTTGGCAATCTATACATAATGCTTTCAAAAATAATACTGGGGACATCTGTAAGAGACTATAACTGCGGATTCAAACTATATAAAAAGGATGTTGCAAAGCTTCTCTTCTCAAAGCTTACAAAAGATAACTGGAGCTTTGATTCAGAGCTTATATACCTTGCCCATAAATTTTCCTTTAAGTCAAAAGAGGTACCTGTAAGGTGGGAAGATAAGGCAAAGACCTCGAAAGTAAGGCCTTTGCGTGATGGCATCAACTCTCTCCTTAGCCTCTTTTCTATCCGGCTGAACGCTTTTAAAAAGGTATATGACTAACCGTATCTTCACTCTCCTAATCTTACTCTTTTTTCTGCCGCCATTTGCCTACGCTGATACCCTAGGCTCAACAAAGATATCATACTCAACTGGTGAGAGGTCTCAAACAGACGCTATAGAAGAAAGAGATCTGAGCGGTTCTTATACATTTCATAAATACTCTATCGCTGTAAAGGCAGAGCCGTTGGAAGATTTCTATTACCGCGCAGGGGCAAAATACTACAAAAAAGATTTTGATAGCAAACGCAATAACATGGACAATAAAACAGGCCTTTACGACCTAAGCTTCTCCCTGCCTCTGTATAAAGCTGAGGAGAGTTTAATAAGTCTCAAGGGAGACTGTGGGCTGCTAAACAAAAGATATGAGAATTCTCCTTCCTCAGAATATGATAAAAACTCCTTAAGTAGCGGGCTTGTTCTTGATCTCTACAAAAGATACTCCTTAAAACTCCTAGGTGGTATTAAAGATTACGATTACATTAAGGATGCCTCTTCTGATATATTAAAATCATTCATTAAGATTGCCTCCTCTGTCAAATCCAGTGATGGACGTTTTGACCTCTCCGGGCATTATAAGAGAGACTGGGCTGATCAGGCTGAGAATAAAAAAGATTACACCGAAGATACCTTTTTCTTCAAGACGCTCTTAAAACTCAAGATGCCTCTTATATATAAACTTGGCATCCATTTTGGAACAGGCAGGAATGACACCAGAGACTCTGATGAAGACCGGGAAGATAATTTGAGATTTAGCTATAGGTTATGGGGCGTGAGGACTTACCATGAATTTAATAAGACCGTGGAGACTAAGATCAGCTATTCTCAGGCAGAGAGAAAATACCTTACCTCTATCAATAGCTATGATAACTGGTCACTAAAAGATGAGACCAAATTTAGGATACTTAAAGATAAGCCTTTTGATCTTGACTTATTAATTGGCGGCGGGCATAAAGAGACGACATTCTATGAAAATGAGAGCTTAAGTTATAAGAAGAATTCTCTATCAGCTGGACTAAATATATCAGAGAGGGCAGACTGGTCATTTAAGCCTGCTTTTAGTTTTTCTAAGTATAAATACCTACCAGGCTCAACCAGTAACCAAAAGTCCTATAAACTAAAACTAAATCTAAAAAAGTATATCGGTTCTACTGATAAGGCCTTAGAGGCCGGCTATTGGCATAAATGGAAGGATTATAAATACAAACCAGATGTTGAGCAGTGGGCATTGAACTTAAACTTTACGCTTAAATTTTAATTAAAATTTTATTGCAAATTACCACCCGATATGATATTATATCAGCACTTGTTATCCCTATTCTACTCTAAAAATCTAAAAGGATTCAGCTAACAATATGACTATACAGAAACTCAAAGATAAGAATAGTCCTGCACAAAAGACCCCTAATGAATTTAAGCTGATAAATTCCGAGATCCGTTTAGAGCCTACGAATCTCTGCAATAGCAGGTGCATTATGTGCCCCAGAGAAAAAATGAAACGGGCTCAAGGCATCATGGATATGGATCTTTATAAGAAGATAATGGATCAAGCCGTTGATGCAGGCGCAGATAAGGTTTCTCTTGAAAACTATGGCGAGGCTTTTCTTGATCCATATATATTTGAAAGGGCCGAGTATGCCAGATCTAAAGGGCTAAAGACGTTTACTATCACCAATGGTTCACTTTTTGATGAAGAAAAATGTCAAAAAACAGCAGAGCTTTTTGATAAGATCCGTATCAGTATGTATGGGATTACAAAGGCTACATTTGAGTCAATTCATAAAGGCATAGAATTCGAGCAGGTCGAGGCAAATGTTGCCCGCTTGTTTAAGGTGCGTAATGAGACAAAAGACAGTAGCCTCAAGATTGAGATGTATTTTCTGCTTATGGACCAGAATAAGCATGAACTGAAAAGCTGGTTAGATAAATACGAAAAGATAGCGGATGCTGCCTCGATATGGAAACCTCATAACTGGAGCGACGGAAGAACTTATAGGAAACCTCACGGCAAAAAGATAAGCTGCAACAGGCCTTTTGTTGGCCCTTTACAGGTGCAATGGGATGGCATGGTCGTTCCATGCTGCTTTGACTACGACAGTAGAATGATTCTTGGAGACCTTAATAGAGAATCTCTATATGAGGTAATGAGTGGGACAAGATATAACGAACTGAGGAAAGCACACAGGGAAGGCGATTTTTCTAAATTTCCATTCTGCAACACATGCGATCAGCTTAATAAAAAGGATAATGTCCTGGTTTATACCACAATAAAAGATGCCAAAGTAGGGGCCACAAACACAGCCTATTTTGCACTGCAAAAATAACCTATCGTATCTTCTAAATGGCGCCTCGTGCCAGTCAATAACACAAACCTGCCTTTATGTTGTAAGATCTCAGAATATATCTCTTCTGGCGAACCTGAGCCACCTCGCCTAACAGGTGAATTTAGAACAATATTAATACCCCTATCGCAAATAGTATCCATCAGGTCAGGCCTTTTTAAAAATATCGAGGCTGGTATCTGCAAAACATCCGGCCAGTTTAGTAGATTTTTTTGTACCGCCTTCTGCAGTATATCTTCGTTTGATATTGATACGCCTATATAGCGAACACTACCCCTGTTACACTCTCTTATCTTCTTCAGCTCCTCGATAACCTCCAGATCACTTAAAACCTCGATGGACGTCCTGTGTATATACAACAGGTCTATCCTCTTTAAATGTTCAAGGCTCCTTTTAAATGACTGAATAAGATGCTCTCTTGAATGATCCAGTGGGGTCATGCCAGTATCTATATTGAATTCCTCCCCCCACTTTGTGGCGATAAAGGCCTTTTTAAATAACTCCTGTCTATTCTTAAAGTATGAGCCGATTTTTTCTTCGCTGTAGCCATAGGAAGCGGCTGTATCTATCATCAGAAATGCATCTTGGTGTTTAACTGTTGTAAATATCCTGTCTAAATACACCTCAATCTCCTCATCAGTAGGTAACTTGTAAGAAGGGTTATCAGGTGGCCAGTGTCGGCCAAACCATGTTGTCCCTATCCCGAGTGCAAAGAGTCGTAGCCCCTCTCTTCCAAATCTTATTGTAGGTAAGTTAACCATTGTTTTACTCATCCATGTTCACAACTAAGGTTATCAGCAACCCCATCAATCCGCCACCTGCATTCATTAGAACATCTCTCAAATCATAGTACCTGTTTGGAAGAATATACTGTATCCCCTCGTCTGTCCAACCTAAGATAAATATCAATATAAAGGTAAAGATATAGGCCCTAAATCCTTTTATATCTATATTGAATGCTCGATACGCTAAAAATCCTAAAAGGCCATATTCAAAAAAATGAATCTTTTCTTCCGTTAACTTAAACTGCCATATAACAACAGCAAAAATAAGGCTGCAGCATACCAAAAGCACCACAGTAAGCTTCTTTTTAATATGGCCTTCTATCTTTAATTTATATATTACAAGAAAAGACGCTCCTGCAACCAGCGCTATCAATATGTTGCCTGCTATATGATAAAAAGGAACATTTTCCCGCAAGAAACTGCATATAGGACGCATTATATACAGTGTAGAGTATATAAGT
>JABMRG010000105.1 GCA_013202935.1 Candidatus Omnitrophota bacterium | reverse complement strand
TAAGTCTGGGGACAGTTTACTTACTTTACTATGTATTAAGCTATTGTAAACTGTCCCCATGCTCATGTAAAGTGTCCCCAGTGTCTGTATTAAACTATTTGTTGAATGTCAAAATAATAATGAGTGAAACCAAACACCCCAATAAACTTCTTACCTGACTGGTTCCTCGCGCCGAAGGCGCGAGAAACGTCCCCTAATATTTGATGCAGTACATTACATATATGTTTTTGGGTCTCGTCTCACTCCCCCCAGAGGCCCCTGTAATAGTACCTGCATCAGCTTTTGGCACGGGGTAGTTAGGGGGTCTAGGCCTACTCCAACCAACATGCAAAGCCTTTATCTGATCACTTTGACTCGGGCTCCCAGTGTTAACGCTATGTGAATGCCCCATATACATATCGGTTTGGGTCGAACCTACTGCGTCGCCGCCGGTTCTGCCTGAAGCATCCGGATCAGCCAGCGTGTCAGTTCTTCCATCATTCAAGCCACGAAGAAATAATCCGCGATAATCCGGCACATTAAATGTTGTAGTTCCATCACCAGCACCATAAATTTCACCTATCGCTAAAGAAAGAGCAGCGTATGTAGTCCTTGAAACTTCAGCCCCATCGCACTTTAGCCATCCGGTCGGTACGCTTGACATAGCAAATGGTGCAATCATACCTGCTGGTAGAGCACTTGCACCGCCTGTGTTTTCCCATGTACCTGAGGTACTTGCGCTATCGTAATCGTAATAGTACAACCCTTCAGCTCTTGCTCCAGTCCCATCATGATAATATATATCTCCTTCGAGATTTGGAGCACCTGGTGCGCTGCTACGTGGCTTAAGATTTAATACACCACTATCAGTTGCTGCGCTGCCAGAAAGTCCGACTGTTAAAGTGTCACTACTTAAAGTGCCATACTCCCCATGTGGTGCCGGGTAATAGGTAGTTAGAGTTATATCTTCAGTATCCTGTGCAAATCCCATGTTGCAAATAAATATTGACGAGACCAAAATTATAAAAATAAACGCTTTTGCCTTCACTGTAAACCTCCTTTATTTAAATAGGGTTTCTTCGACGAGCTCGCAGATGATGTGACCGATAACTATATGTGCTTCCTGAATGCGGGCGGTATTTGCAGATGGGACAACTAAAGCTATGTCTGAGATAGCTGCCATCTCTCCTCCACCTGAACCTGTAAGCGCGATTGTCTTAATGCCTATCTTCTTCGCCTCTAGTAGTCCTGTAATAACGTTTCTTGCATTTCCGCTTGTGGATATACCTATGACTACATCATTCTCATTAGCTAGGCTTTCTACCTGGCGGGAGAATACCTCTTCATATCCATAGTCATTTGCAATAGAGGTAAGAACGGAAGTGTTTGTTGTAAGAGCAATAGCTGCCAAGCCCTGCCTCTCAAGCTTAAAGCGCCCTACCAGCTCTGCAGCTATATGCTGCGCATCAGCAGCGCTTCCGCCATTGCCAAAGACAATAAGTTTGCCTCCCTTTTTAAGTGAGGCTACTATCAGATTGGAAGCGGTCTTTATCTCTTTTGACAAGCTCTTAAGAACAGCCTCTTTTACTTTAATGGACTCTCTTATTATATCTTTTACTAGATCAGCCATCTCTTTTTAGCTCCTTTTTAATTAACCGAAAAATAACTTTGCTATATCATACAGCTTCTTATCAACGGTCTTGAGTTTGGCAACCGCCCTGCTTAGCGGAACGCTCTTTATCTGGTTTCCGCTTAAACAGACCATATGGCCAAATTTCTTCTTATGCGCCAGGTCTATTGCCGCTATGCCAAACCTTGTACCGAGAACTCTGTCCATAACAGTGGGGGTGCCGCCTCTCTGCATGTGGCCAAGCACTACAACTCTGGTCTCAAAACCGGTTCTGGCCTCTATCATCTCAGAAAGTTGATTACCGATTCCACCTAGCCTTACATGGCCAAACGCATCAAGCTCTTTCTCTTGAAGCACCATGTCGCCCTTTTTAAGCTGGGCACCTTCTGAAACAACAACTATACTGTAGCCTTTTCTTTTCTTGCGGCTCCTTCTTAATATTTTGCATACTTCATTAATATCTATACGTTCTTCAGGAATGAGAACGACATCAGCTGCGCCTGCTAAACCTGAATAGACTGCTATCCATCCTGCATGACGGCCCATAACCTCACAGACCATTACCCTGTGATGGCTCTCTGCTGTTGTGCGAAGCCTGTCTATACAGTCTGTAGCAATATTAACAGCTGTATCAAAGCCAAATGTAAAATCTGTTGCATTCAGGTCGTTGTCTATAGTCTTTGGCACGCCTACCACTCTTAGGCCTTCCTTATTAAGTTTATTTGCAACACCAAGAGTATCCTCTCCGCCTATAACAATAAGTGCGTAGAGCTTAAGTTTCTTAAAATTTGCTATTGCCCTATCCTTCTGCTTTAGGTCTTTATAAGGGTTGGTCCTGCTTGTGCCAAGAATTGTTCCGCCTTTTGCAAGAATATCTAAAACAGATTTTTCATTTAAAGGTATTGTAGACCCCTCAACAAGGCCTTTCCATCCATCCTTAATACCCACTATCTCATAACCAAGTTTTATGCCTTTCATTACAACAGCCCTGATAACAGGGTTTAAACCTGGGCAATCACCGCCACCTGTAAGTATTCCTATTCTTTTCATAAAACTTTTCTCCTCCTAGGCTTCCTGTTCTACATATAGATTTTCCGCATAACCTGTATCAATATCCCCCCTGATAAATGCATCATCTGCCATAACCCTCTTGTGGAAGGGGAGGGTTGTCTTTATGGGCTCTATGATAAACTCATCAAGTGCCCTCTCCATAATATAGATAGCCTCTTTGCGGTTACGGCCGTGTGCGATTATCTTTCCTATCATAGAGTCGTAATGCGGGGGTATGGTATAGCCTGAATATACATGGCTGTCCACTCTTACACCTCTGCCGCCTGGTACGTGGTAACTGTCTATGCGGCCGGGGGAGGGCATAAACTTATTATCAGGGTCTTCGGCATTTATCCTGCACTCTATTGCATGGCCTCTAAATTTTATATCATCC
Organism: Candidatus Omnitrophota bacterium; assembly: GCA_013202935.1. GTDB lineage: Bacteria > Omnitrophota > Gorgyraeia > JABMRG01 > JABMRG01 > JABMRG01. The sequence continues at coordinate 76 of JABMRG010000105.1, read as the reverse complement.
TGACTATATCCGAGTTTCTCACCTGCTGCTATCCTTATCTGTTCTTTTACCAGGTCTATGCCTGTTATAACCTCTG
>JABMRG010000104.1 GCA_013202935.1 Candidatus Omnitrophota bacterium | reverse complement strand
CGAAGGGCGTGGATTTCTTGGATCCCTTAAAACCACTGCCACCACTGGATGCCCAGCATAAAACTTTTCCCTCAGGATCTGTAATTGTAATAATAGTATTATTAAAAGTCGCTAATACAAAAACTATTCCCTGCGGGACGTTCCTTTTTACTTTCTTCTTTGCCTTTGGTTTCTTCTTCTCCATATTCTAAGCTCCGTATTATTTCTTTCTCTGTACGCCTACAGTCCTCTTAGGGCCCTTTCTTGTCCGGGCATTGGTAATAGTCCGCTGCCCCCTTACAGGAAGCCCTTTCTTATGCCTTATGCCTCTGTATGTACCTATATCCATGTGACGCTTGATATTTGCAGATACTTCTCGACGCAACTCTCCCTCGACCCTATATGTCTTTGTTATAGCAGTGGTAAGCTTGGCTATCTCTTCCTCAGACAGCTCCTTTGCCCTTCTGTTAGGATCTATGCCTACCACCTTTAATATATCATTAGAAACCGTCCTACCTATACCATGAATGTAAGTAAGTGATATCTCTATCCTTTTTTCTTTTGGTATATCAACACCGCATACTCTTGGCATTTGCTACTCCTTTATATATATTATCCCTGTCGTTGCTTATGCTTCGGATTTTTGCAGATAACCCTAACAACACCTTTTCGCTTGATTACCTTGCAGCCTGTGCACATCTTTTTTACTGATGATCGTACTTTCATAATATTTATTTCTCTCTATATATGATTCTGCCCTTTGTTAAATCATAGGGCGACAATTCCAGCTTCACCTTATCACCTGCAAGTATTCTTATAAAATGCATCCTCATCTTGCCTGAGACATGTGCCAGAATACGGTGGCCGTTTTCCAGCTCTACCCTGAACTTCGCATTAGGCAATACCTCTATTATCGTACCTTCAACCTCTATCGCTTCTTCTTTCATATTATTCCTTCAGTAAGCACTTCAGGCCCTTCTGCTGTAACTGCTATCGTATGCTCAAAGTGTGCTGTAAGGCTCCTATCCTGCGTTATAGCTGTCCAGCCATCATTCAATACAGCCACTTCCCATTTTCCTGCGCTTACCATCGGTTCTATTGCAAGCACCATACCTTCTTTTATTCTTGTTCCCATTCCACGTTGCCCGAAATTTGGTATCTGCGGATCCTCATGGAGCTTAAGGCCGATGCCATGGCCTACAAAATCTCTTATAACAGAAAGCTTATTACCTTCTACATGCTCCTGGATCGCTGAGGATATGTCAGAGATTCTGTATCCTGTATTAGTCTTATCAATAGCCTTGCAAAGAGCTTCTTTTGTAACATCTAAAAGTTTGTGGGTTGCCCGGTTTACTTTGCCAACTGCTACTGTAACTGCAGCATCAGAAAAATACCCATCAAACTCCACTCCAATATCAATCGAAAGTATATCAGACTCTTTTAACTTTCTTTGTCCCGGGATGCCGTGTACAATCTCTTCATTAATACAGGTGCATATACTTCCCGGAAAACCTCTATAACCCAAAAACGCAGGGCGTGCCTTTCTCAGCTCTATCTCTTCAAATGCAATAGAATCGAGCTCCTTTGTCTTAACCCCCGCTTTTATGTGGGTTTTTAATATATTTAAAACATCGACTAAAACCCTAGAAGCTGATCTGATCTTACCAACCTGCTCTGGGGATTTTAGCTCTATCACAAAAGTCCTTCTTTACCAAAGAGCTCATAAAGTACGTCGTAAAGCTGCCTTACATCCAAGTCGCCTGATACGGTCTGCAATGCTTCCCTGTCATTATAATAATCAATAAGCTCCTTAGTCTGGTCTTCATACACCTGGAGCCTTTTAAGCACCGTATCTTCTTTATCGTCATCGCGCTGGTAAAGCTCTCCTTCACAATAATCACATACGCCTTCCTGCTTAGGAGGTATATTCTTTATATGAAATATACTACCGCAGGCCTTGCATATACGCCTTCCAGTGAGCCTAGAAAGAATAATCCTCTTCGATGTCTTCATGTATATAACAGAATCGAGGTGTATGCCTATATCTTCAAGTGCTCTATCAAGCGCTTCGGCCTGAGGTCTCGTGCGCGGGTAGCCATCGAGGATAAAACCTGCATCCTTTACATCATCTCTCTGCAATCGATCTGTTACTATCTGATTGACTATCTCATCAGGCACAAGAACGCCTCGATTCATATAGTCAGAGAGTTTTTTACCAAGCTCGCTCTCGCTTGCCTTCACTTCTCTAAATATATCGCCAGTCGATATATGAGGTATACGCAGTTTATTAGAAAGAACCTTTGCCTGGGTACCTTTGCCTGCGCCAGGAGGCCCCAATAATACTAATCTCAACGCCTGCTCCTTATTTTTCCTTTCTTTAAAAAACCCTCATAGTGTCTCATAAGAAGCTGTGACTCAATCTGCTTCATCGTATCAAGCATAACACCGACTGTAATAAGTATCGCTGTTCCACCGAAGAAGCTCGCCACAAGATAAGGAATATTAAGCCAACGGCTTATTATATTAGGAGATATAGCAATTACCGCTAGAAACATAGCGCCCGGCAATGTTACTCTGTTTAATATATGTTCAAAATATTCTGCGGTTGGCTTACCAGGCCTGATACCTGGAATAAAACCACCGTATTTCTTCATATTGTCTGAGACCTCAACGGGGTTGAATGTAATAGCTGTATAAAAATAGCAGAAGAATATAAT
>JABMRG010000103.1 GCA_013202935.1 Candidatus Omnitrophota bacterium | reverse complement strand
TATGAGCCTGACGAGCTACCGGGCTGCTCCACCCCGCGATATTTCAGTTTAAAAAAAGCTTTTCAGCTTATCTTCAAAAGGAGAAGATTTAAATCCCTTGCTCTTCGGATATGAAACAAAACCATCTTTGGGTTTTTTTAGAGTAAGGTCTATCTTTTTTCCATCTATCTTTAAAACTCTTGCCTTTATCTTATCGCCAAGATTAAGATGCTCGCTTATGTTTTTAACAAAATCATCTGCTACTTGTGATATATGAATCAGCGCCCTTTGGCCATCTGCCAACCTTACAAAGGCACCAAATTTAGTAACCTTAAATACTTCTGCCTCTATCAGGTCACCTTCTTTTAGGTCTATCCTATCTGTCCTGTCCATCAGAGTCTTCGTCATATATTATCTTGTATCTTATCTCGCCTTTCTTGCCTACGCCCATCTTGTCCCTTGTTCTCTTCTCTATATAGAACGGGTCGTTCTCAAGCTTCTCTATCTGCCCAGCGAGATCTTCGTTCTCTTGTTTGAGGCTTTCGATCTTTTCTCGCAGCAATCTATTCTTAGCGCGCAACTGCTGCAACTTAGAATATCCTGGAAAAAATATAATTAAAAGAACTATAATGCCAAGAAGAACAAGCCTCTTCCTTGACATAAAATTTTATCCTTTTTTAGGAAACTTTGCGTAAGTTGCTCTCGCCCCGAGAGCTTCTTCTATTCTTAAAAGCTCATTATACTTCGCTATCCTATCTGTCCTGCATACTGAGCCTGTTTTGATCTGTCCCACGCCAGTTGCAACCGCCAGGTGTGCTATGGTAGTATCCTCTGTCTCGCCTGAGCGATGTGATATAACCGCCGTATAACCTGCCTTCTTCGCCATATTGATGGCATCTAGCGTCTCGGATAGTGTCCCTATCTGGTTTGGTTTTATAAGGATAGAATTTGCAACATTAGAATCTATGCCTTTCTTAAGGCGTTTGGTATTCGTGACAAAAAGGTCATCACCTACAAGCTGTACCTTATCGCCTATGGCAGAGGTGAGTTTTTCCCAGCCATCCCAATCGTCTTCCGCAAGGCCGTCCTCAATAGATATAATAGGATACTTCTCGACCCAGTCTTTATAAAAAGCTACCATATCAGCTGAAGAGAACTCTTTCTGCTCTTCAGCCATAAGCATATATTTGCCATCTTTGTAGAATTCACTTGATGCAGGATCAAGAGCTATGGAGACTTCATCTCCTGGTTTGTATCCTGCTTTTTCTATAGCCTGGAGAATAACTTCCACAGCTTCCTGGTTAGATTTTAGGTTAGGAGCAAAACCTCCTTCATCACCAACCGCTGTCTCAAGGCCCATGCTTTTTAAAATGGCCTTTAGGTTGTGGAATATCTCTGCGCCTGAACGCAATGCCTCAGAAAACGAGCTTGCGCCTATGGGCATTATCATAAACTCCTGAAGATCAACATTATTATCAGCGTGTGAACCACCATTTATAATATTCATCATGGGCGCTGGTAAGATATTTGCATCTGGCCCACCCAGATACTCATAAAGCTGCAAACCTTTTGCAGCTGCTGCTGTTTTTGCAACCGCCAGGGAAGCACCAAGTATGGCATTAGCACCTAGCTTGGATTTATTTTCAGTCCCGTCTAAAGCAATAAGCTTATCATCAATGGCTCTTTGGTCAAAAGGTTCAAGCCCCTTAAGCTCATTGGAAATAATATTGTTTGTGTTGGAGACCGCCCTTGTAACACCCTTGCCTAAATATTTGGATTTGTCTCCATCCCTAAGCTCTATGGCCTCATGCTCGCCTGTAGACGCTCCACTGGGTACAGCAGCTCTTCCTATAATGCCATTATCCAGCATGCAATCTACCTCGATAGTAGGATTGCCCCTTGAATCTAGTATCTGTCTTGCAAAAAGCCCTTTTATATTTATACTCATAATAATCCTTACAAATAGATAAAAATTTCCTTAAAGGAATGAAATGAATTATACGTTATAGACGGATATATGTCAAGCGAAAAAAGGGAACGTTTCACTCGATTATAACTAATTATAGTATATAGAGTTATGGATGTGAACGTTACACTTTTTAGGAAATCCGCCTATGCACATACCTCGGAAAAAGTGTAATAGTTACTGCTATAACTATTTGCTGCTTAATGGTTTATGAGCGAGTGAAACGTTCCCTATATGAGTTTCTGGGCGAAAGATCTTAAGGCAGAGAGCGTCTTTTTGGAGTAGGACTCAAAATATATCCTTACGACAGGCTCTGTCCCGGAAGGCCTAAAGAGTATCCAGCTTCCATCTTGCAGATAGAACTTGTATCCATCTCTTGTATCTTTTCTTACAATCTTTAACCCTGCAATTTTTACGATAGGGCTTTTTACCTTTTTCATCAAGGCCTGCTTCTTCTCATCTGTCAACTCAAGATTTATTCTATCCGAGTATAGCCTTCCGTATTTCTTGTATATCTGTTTCAATATGCTCTTTATGGACTTTTTCTCTTTTGCTACCATCTCTGTTATGAGAAGGCAGGCTAAGATACCATCTTTTTCAGGAAGGTGGCCTGAGATGGAAAGGCCGCCTGACTCTTCTCCTGCTATAATACAATCTCCGCCGTTTATCAAATCCACAAAATACTTAAACCCAACGGGTGTTTCAACTATTTCGATGCCATGGGCCCTGGCTATCAGGTCCACCATGTGGCTTGTTGCCAAACTACGCGCAATTATCCTGCCTGGCCTTTTGCGCGTTCTCAAGAGATGATAAAGCAGAAGCGCTATTATTTCGTTCGGTGTTATATATGTACCGTCTGAGTCTATTATACCAAACCTGTCTCCATCGCCATCTGCTGCAAGGCCGAGATTAAACCTCTTGTTCTTTACGATAGACACAAGCTCCTCTATATTTTCCGGAGCAGGCTCTGGGCGCCTTCCGTCAAAGTATGGGTTTATATAATCGTGTAATACGGTCGGTTTATACCCTTGCTTTTTTAGAATATAATCCAGGTAGTCGCGCGATGTGCCATAGAGGCAGTCTATGGCAACCTTCAACTTTGCTCTTCTTATTGTGCCAAAATCTACTACCTTCTCCAACTGCTTAAGGTAAGAATGGCGTGGATCAAATACGGTTATCAGCTTTTCATCGGCTTTAAAGACAAGCGGCTTTTTCTTTTTTTGAAGCTTCGCTACGGCCTTCTCTATCTGCTCTGTTACATCTGGCTGTGCAGGCCCGCCTGTTTCAGGCGAGAACTTGATACCGTTATACTCCGGAGGGTTATGGCTTGCGGTAAAATTTATGCCACCTGCGCATTTTTTAGCTAATATATGATAAGATATAGTAGGGGTTGGAGTATCGCGGTCACATAAAAACACCCTTATGCCATTTGCTGAAAGAACCTTTGCTGCCTCTTTTGCAAACTCATCTGATAAAAAACGTGCGTCTCCACCTACTATTACGGTCTTGGGTTTTGCATTTTTTGCTTTATGCTTTTTCACATAATCTGCTATTGCCTGGACCACTATTCTTACATTAGCAAATGTAAAGTCTTCGCCTATAATTGCACGCCATCCTGATGTGCCAAACTTTATTTTTGTCATGGTGTGAGGGCCTTCTAAAAACGTTTCTTATATCTGACGAGGGCTTCGTCCTGATCCGCCTTAAAGTGCAGGTGGTATTTATTCCTTATATGGTTTCTAATATTTATTACTTTAGTCGCAGTACCGATCAAATTCTCCATTCCTTTTTTCATGGACTGCGCATTAATAGAATCCATAACCTCTACTACTTTTTCAGCTGCCTTGATAGAGTTCTTGATCCGCATCTTCTCTATCTCTTCCTTGGTTAAAGGCTTTTCTGTGCCAACTTCAGGGTTTAACAGTTGTTTCTTGCTTGTATCGATATCCTCTAGTTCTACTATGCCGCTTATCGGAAAATAAGACAATTCTAGTCTTTCATCATACTTTTTCGAAAACTCTGCCTTCAGATTCTTCTCAGCTGCCAGCAATGGAGGCAGGACCTCTATATCAACTATCAAAGGGCTTTGCACTGTAGGCATTACAGTAATTATGTCGTTTCCAAGCATGGGCCTTGCTTCAAAGCCGCATATAAATAAGAATATAAGCAACCCTGCCAGGATCTTGACCCTTCTTCCATTGATCTTAAGCTTACCTTCGATAAAGAGCCTTATGGCCTCAGGGTAAAGGCGGTGCTCTACCTTATGTATCCTCTCTGCCAGGCTCTCTTCTGTGTCGTCCTCTTTAATATCTACTGTCTCCTGCAATATAATAGGCCCTGCGTCCATATCCTCGTTCACAAAATGGACCGTTACGCCTGTTTTCTTAACACCATAACCAAGCGCATCTTTTATCCCATCTGTTCCTTTAAATGATGGTAAAAGCGCGGGGTGTACATTGAGTATACGGTTCTTATATTTTGAAACAAATTCCTTAGAAAGCAATCTCATATATCCCGCTAGGCAGATAAGGTCAATGCTGGATTTTTCAAGCTCTTCTATAATCGCCTTTTCAAACTCTTCTTTTGATGGAAAATTGGCCCTTTCTGCAACAAATGTCTTTATGCCTGTCTTTTTGGCACGCTCTATCGCATAAGCATTGGAATCATCACAGGCCATAAGTGCTATATCTGCCTTGAATAGACCCTTCCTGCAGGCATCTATAATAGCCTGAAAATTTGAACCATTACCTGAACAGAATACCGCTATCTTCATCATCGTTTAGAGTTTATCACTCAAGAAAAGATATGTCAATTGCAAATACTACCCCATAAATAACGACGAGGTAAAGTCCTCGCTAAAACCTCTGCCAAGTAGAGGTATATGCCTTATCTTGCTCAATATGGAAAGTAAATTCTTATGGACTCCGGGATTTACTACATAAAGATATAAGCCTTGCAGGGCGCCCTTTTTTAAGAAACTTACCTTTCTCTTGTCAACCCTGGGTATAAGGCCTATCTCCATCAAACTATTAACATCTATTGTGTTGCCGAAGGAGCCAGTGATATAGATTCTGCCTATACCCGGTTCTGAAATATTATATCTTCGCAGTAATACCTTTATGGCTGCATAGACCGCACCCTTTGCAAGCTGGATCTTTCTAATATCTGCCTGTTTCATAGAAATCTTACTTTTACCTCTTTTATAAATAACAAACTCCGCATTATCCATCTTACCCGATTTATCCATTGCGCCGCACTTAAGCATAACCGCTGCAGCATCTATTAAGCCGCTGCCTGATAGGCCCTTTGGTGCAGATTTTCCTATTACCTTAAACTCTATCCTGTTTTTTCTTAGCTTAATAGATTCTATTGCACCTTCTTTTGCCATCATGCCGCAGCTTATGTGCCGTCCTTCAAACGCAGGCCCGGCTGCTGTTGATGCCACAAGTATCTTATCCTTATTACCCAGCATAACTTCGCCATTGGTCCCTATATCTATAGCAAGCTTGGCAGAACTTGACTTATAAATCTCACTTGCTAAAATCACTGAAAGCGCATCAGAGCCTATAAAGCTGCCTATGTTAGGCAGGAATGTAACAGGAGTACCTTTACGCAATTTGAGGCTTACTCTTTCCGCATAAACTCTCATCTCTGCTTTTTGCGCTGCTTTATACGGTGGGGTAACGAGCGGAGAAGGGTCAATACCCAAAAATAGATGGTGCATAGCTGTATTGGATACACAATATGCGCTATCTATATCTTTTATCTCTTTACCTGATTGTGCAACCAATCTAGATATCAAGCTGTTTATAGATGATGCGACAAGCTTCTGTAGCTGTGTGGCATTGATAGAATTTTTAAGGGCAAAATCTATCCTTGATATTACATCATCTGCGATGCCGGCCTGTCCATTCAATATAGAATCAGAGGCAAGAAGTCTCTTTTTGGGCTTATTAAGGATGGCTCCTGAAATAGTGGTAGTTCCTATATCCAGTAACAAAGATATATTACTCAACATGCTGGCCTATCTTCTCTTTTAGCTCTGACTCGCCTAAGGCACCTACTATGCGTTCTTTCTCAGCACCGTCTTTAAAAACAACGAGTGTAGGTATGCTCATTATGCCGAGCTCAGAAGCTGTTTTTTGATTATCATCTATGTTTACCTTGCAGACCTTTATCTTTTCACCAAGCTCAACCGCTATCTTTTCTACCATAGGCCCGACCATTTGACAGGGCCCGCACCATGGGGCCCAAAAATCTACCAATACCGCACCTGCTGCCTTTTTCACCTCTTGATCAAAAGTACTATCACTCAACTCTAGAATATTCTGACTCATTCCCTTTCCTCCTTATTATTGATTTAGTGGGGCAGACTTTTATGCATTCCCCGCAATTTGTGCACTTCTGATAATCTATAACTGCCACTATCTCTTCTAGGCTGATAGCCCCAACAGGGCATTGCCTTACGCACTTTCCACAGGCTATACATCCTACTTTACAGGATCTCATAACAAAAGGCGCCTTATCTTTAGAGTTACAATATATATGATACTGGCTGGTAAGCGGGCTTAAGACTAAAATATTCTTTGGGCACGCCTTGATGCATTTCCCGCAGGCAGTACATTTCTCCGGTATAATGCGCGGAAGGTTATCCTCACCCATTACTATCGCTCCAAAGGGGCAACTTTCCACACAGCTTCCAAAACCTATGCATCCATATGTGCAGGCTTTAGGCCCATCCATTAGAAGAGTGGCTGCGCTACAACCTTCAACACCATGATACTGAAACTTATCTTTGCACCTGTTGCCTCCCCCGCATATCAAGGTAGCAATATTCTTTATCTCCTCGCCAGCAGATATACCAAGGATGTCAGCTATCTCGCCTCTCTCATTCTCATTTACAACAGGGCAATTAATGCTCTCAACATTGCCCTTAGAAAGTGCTTCTGCCAAACCATAGCATCCTGCTTTTCCGCAGGCGCCACAGTTTGAACCAGGCAAAAGAGAGAATATATGCTCTGTACGCTCATCATGCTCAACAGCAAGCATCTTTTGGCCTATAGCAAGCCATATGCCGAAAAGAAGGCCTAGAGAACCCAATACTATTACCGGTAGTAATATCTCCATAATTTCACTTGCATGGGGACACTTCACTTACTCTAAGTCTGGGGACACTTCACAATAGTTTAATAC
>JABMRG010000102.1 GCA_013202935.1 Candidatus Omnitrophota bacterium | reverse complement strand
TGGGGTATGAACTGTTATATAATCTGAATCTGTATATATCTTTTTCAGGTCAACAAGTTCGATATTCATGCCTTGAGCTTTCTCAGGTGTAAGGAATGGGTCATATGCGATCACCTTCATGCCAAAGCTCAATGCGCGCTTTGCAACCTCAGCGCCGATCCTTCCCAAACCTATAATACCAAGCGTCTTCCCAAAGACCTCAACACCCATGAACTTCTTTCTGTCCCAGGCGCCGGATTTCATAGACGCGGCTGCAGGCGCAATATTCCTTGCAAGAGATAGGATAAGGCTCATGGTATGCTCTGCTGTTGAGATAGTGTTGCCACCCGGGGTATTCATGACAATAATCCCCTGTTTTGTTGCAGCAGCAGAATCTACATTGTCGAGGCCCACTCCAGCTCTTCCAATAACTTTTAGTTTCTTGCCATGTTTTATAATATCAGCAGTGGCCTTTGTCCCGCTCCTGATAATAAGTGCGTCGTACTCGCCTATTATCTTCTTTAAGACTTCTGGCGGCTGCTTTACCTTAACATCAACTTTGAAATTCTTGTCTTTTTCAAGTATTTTTAAGCCTGCTTCACTTAATGGATCGCTAACTAAGATCTTAAACACTTGCCCCCTCCTTTGTTTCTGCAAATATCTCTTCCGCTGCTTTTACGCCTGAACCGAGATCAAACTTATGGCCCATCTGTTTTAGGACTATCTCAAGACAGGATATGGCTACTATTATATCCCACTGTGTCATAAATCCCATGCTGGCTATACGTATTATCTTTCCTTTAAGCTGTGCCTGGCCGCCCGCTATCCCTACACCATATGTATCGCGCATGGTCTTTACAAGCTTTGCACCATCTATCGTTTCAGGCAGCTTAATAGATGTTACCGCATCACTAGGTGCATCCGGCGCTAAAAGTTCAAGGCCTAAGGCTCCTGCTGCAGCCTTTAGGGCCTGAGCCATTCTCTTATGCCTTGCAAGCACGCCCTCAAGCGTATCGACCTTTATAATCTTTAGTGCCTCAACAAGTCCTATTATTAATGATACAGCAGGTGTATAAGGAGTATCATCTTTATCAGCTGACTTCTTGGCAGCCTTGTAGCAGAAATAATACTTGGGTAATGTAGAAGCCTCGATGAGCTTCCAAGCCTTTTGGCTTACGCTGACAAATGCAAGGCCTGGAGGAATCATAAGCCCTTTTTGGGAACCGGCTATAACTATATCCACCTTCCAATCATCTGTCTTAAATTCGACTGACCCAAGGCCACTTATAGCATCAACTACTAATACAGCATCTGTCTTTGCTACAATTTCACCTATTGCTCTTATATCATTTACAACGCCTGTGGATGTTTCACAGAGTGTTGTATATACGGCCTTTGCATCTTTGTTCTCATCAAGAGCCCTTTTTATATCTTCTGGGCTGACGGGTTTACCCCATTCAACATCTATATTTACAGGAGTTACACCATAGGCCTCGCAGATCTCTGCGAATCTCTCGCCGAACTTTCCACCTCTTATTACTATCGCTTTATCTCCGGCAGATAGCAGGTTTGATATTGAGCTCTCCATGGCACCTGTACCTGATGAGGCAAATATAAAGATATCATTCTTGGCCTGGAATACATAACGTAAACCTTCAACCGCCTCTTTTAAGATCTCCTTAAACTGAGGTGTGCGATGGTGAATAATCGGCTTAGCCATAGATAGCAATGACTCTGTCGGAACCGGGGTCGGACCTGGGGTAAGTAGGTATCTCTTCTGCATTCTTGGTCTCCTTATTTTGGTTTTTCTTGTGTTTTAAGTGTATTTATCACCTCATCAACAAGGCCATACTTTAACGCTTCATCTGCAGTCATAAAATTATCCCTGTCTGTATCTTTTTCTACTTTATCAAGTGGTTGCCCAGTATGGTTCGATAAGAGTTTATTCATCCTATCTTTTATCCTTAAGATCTCTTTTGCCTGAATTCCTATGTCAGCAGCTGTCCCTTGTGCGCCGCCCCATGGCTGGTGTATCATTATACGCGCATTAGGAAGTGCGTATCTTTTACCCTTTGCGCCACCTGCTAATAAAAGAGCTCCCATGCTTGCTGCTTGGCCTATACAATAGGTATTGACATCAGGTTTTACAAACTGCATAGTATCATAGACCGCAAGCCCGCTTGTAACATGGCCTCCTGGGGAATTTATATATACGTTTATATCTTTATCGGGATCCTCCATCTGTAAAAACAATAGTTGCGCTATAATAAGATTGGCGATATTGTCATCTATAGGAGTTCCTATAAATACAATCCTATCTTTTAAGAGACGTGAATAGATATCGTATGCCCTCTCTACGCGGCCTGACTGCTCGACCACCATTGGTATCAATGTCTGGTACTTTTCGCTCATTTTGATTCTCCTTTCTTTGCTTCTCGTACGAGTAGCTCCACTATTTTGTCGTGTATTATCTGTTCCTTTAGGCTGTCGATGAGTCCTTTCTCTTCTAACCTCTTTCTTACCTCCACTGCATCTTCCTTGGTACCTGTTGCTATTTTCTCCACTCTTTCATCCAGTTCCTTGTCTGCAACCTCTATTCCTTCTTGCTTTGCTATTCTTTCTATTATGAAGAAGAGCCTTACATTATCTTCTGCCTTGTTTTTTAAGCCTTCTTTAAGGCGCGCACCCTCCTTATCAAGGTCTTCTTTCTTATAGCCCTGATGCAGAAGCTTTCTTTTTGCTTCTTCTGCTAATTGGGCTACTTGTCTTTCGACCATTGAGACTGGAATTTCAAACGAATGGCTTTTAAGCAGAAAGCTAAATATCTGGTTCTCAATGTCGCGTTCTGATTCGAGTTTTTTTGTGGTAGTAATATTTTCGCGAAGTTTGACCTTAAGTTCTTCTAAGTCCTTAAATTGGCCTGTATCCTTTGCAAGATCATCGTTAATTTCAGGCAGAATCTTCTGCTTAATCTGCTTTGGGGTAACCTTATAAGATCTCTTTTTACCGGCGAGTTCCTTGTACTGATAATCTTTGGGGTATGTTACCTCAACCTCTTTTATGACATTAACTTCAGCACCGGATAGGGCCTCGAGCAGTTCCTTTGGCTGCAGCTGCTCGCTTATATATAGCCATAAATTCTCATTTTTGTCAATCAGTTTTCCATCAGAGAAACACTCATAATCACAGACTACATAGTCACCCTTGGCTATGGGCCTCGGGTCTATATTATTATATTGTGCCATAGACTCCTGAAGCTGCTCCAGGCCCTTCTTCATGTCTTCTTCTGTAAGATCGACCGACTTCTTCTTTACCCTTATCCCCTTATAGCCTTTTAGCTTAAATTCAGGCCTTACGTCAACCTTGACAGCAAATGTTAAAGGATTTCCTTTTGAAAAATTTACATCATCTACAGCAGGATAGCCAACAGGGTCAAGGTTCTGCTGAATAACAGCTTCGCGGTAAGCATCCCATATAAGGCGGTTTAGGGTCTCATCATTTGCGGTCTTATCATAATGGTTCTCTATGAGATCTCGTGGCGCTTTTCCTTGTCTGTAGCCTGGTATATTTGCTTTTTTCTGTATACCGCTATATACTTTATCCAGTACAGAGTTTACCCTTTCTGGCTCTACTTCTATCTTGATATGCTTCTGTGAGTCTTTTAAATTTTCTACTTTTACTTTCACCCCGTTAGATCCTCCAATAATTATCCCGTTATGTTATCTAACGGGGTTCATGCTTCCACCAATCCATAGTTTCCGTCTTTCCTGCGGTATAAGACATTCATCTCATCTGTCTCTGAGTTACGAAAAACCATAAACTCCTTCTTAAAGACCTCCAGTTCCATAGCTGCTTCTTCCGGAGCCATGGGTTTCGTAGCAGCTGTATCTGTCCTGATGATCTGCGGTGAGAGCTGTGCAACCTGTTTTTTTCTTAGTGAAAACCTCTTAAATCCTTTGAATAACCTTCCCGCATGCCTATCCTTTACCTTTGTCCTGAACCTTTTTAATTGCTTCTCAACATTAGTAACGCATTTATCGAAAGATACCCTTAAGCCTTCGTCCTTCCTTGTAGCGGTCATTCTAAAGCGCTTGCCTATTAATATTATCTCAGCTATATAATTGAATTTTTCGCGGGAAAGGACAACACGTGCCTCTTCAATCTTGTCGCTGTATTTTGAAAGCTTATTGAGCTTTTCATTTATATAGAGCTTTATCGATTCATCAATGTTGGTATGCCTGGTGGTTATGTTTGTTTGCATATTTTAAGCCTCCTGTGATCCTTCGTCGCTTTGTTTAGATCCTTCTGATGGCCACTCGCAGGAGCTCGTGGCATTTCCTCAGACATTTCGTCTTCGGTCACTCCTATTCGTCGCATCTTCAGGATAAGTTCGGACATATAAGTTATGTTCGCTTCCGCTCCATAACTTATGTCCTCACTTACATAGTAAATTGCTCGCCTAAGTATATCTGCCTTGCTTTTGGGCTTGATATAAGCTCCTGGGATGTTCCTGAAATCAGCACTTTTCCTTCATGCATAATATAAGAACGGTCTGTAATAGCAAGGGTTTCACGAACACTATGGTCTGTAAGTAGTATACCTATGCCTCCCTCTTTAAGCCTCTGTATTATCTGCTGCGCTTCAAATACTGCGATCGGGTCGATACCACTAAATGGTTCATCCAGCAAAAGAAATGAAGGTTCTGTAACAAGGGCCCTTGTAATCTCAAGCCTTCTTCTTTCTCCGCCACTTAGGGTATATGCCTTATTCTTCCTAAGATACGCTATACCAAGCTCATTGAGCAGTTTCTCAAGCCGCCTTTTTCTCTCAGGCCTAGGTATGGGAAGCGTCTCAAGAATAGCCATGATATTCTCCTCTACAGTAAGCTTGGTAAATATAGAGTTCTCCTGGCAAAGATACCCGATGCCTGCACGCGCCCTGCGATACATCGGCATAGAGGTGATATCTCTGTTATCAAATGATATAGTGCCACCATCAGGCCTTATCAGTCCCACAACCATATAGAATGTAGTGGTCTTACCAGCGCCATTTGGGCCTAAAAGCCCTACTATCTCACCCTTACCTATTTCCAGGCTTACATTGTTTACGACATCGCGGCCACTGTAGGTCTTAACTAGGCTCTCTGTCTTTAGTCGATCCATTCTTCTTCTCTTTATGTTCTTTAATAAGCTCTTCAGCTGATTGTATAATTATCTTTGGCCTGCCTGTTAGGAGAACTCTGCCTTCACCAGGCATATAAGTCAATTCCTCCGCATATGTGATATCCTCACCGCGTAGTATCTTTACATTACCCTGGCATATCACCTTACTAAGTGCGCGTTTTTTCGGATCAAAATAAGCAGTGGCCTTATCTGTATCTATCGTAGTCTCTTTATCAACAAGCTTAACATTCCTGTTAAAATAGGCTATGTTGGCCTCATAATCGATCTCAAGCGGCCCGTCACATGTAATAACAGCGGCTGGGTCCTGAGTGATAACTGTAACATCATTATTAAGTCGGGCCTTTTTGAGGTTTGGTTTAGCTAAAGCCCCAGTACCATCCGCATCCATATCTTTTCGCTTTATATAAACATGGTCTTCTGTAGATATGAGCTCTGCCTTATCATCCCAATCTAAGCTATCAGTAGTAAGCGTAGTCCCTTCATCCGTTACTATTATTACATTCTTCTTAAGCAGGATATTGTTTGTCCTCCGGTAAAATACACCTTCATCGGCCTTCAGGTTAGCATTGGTATCATCACTATATGAGTCAGCATTTATATCTGTAAGATCTATAACATCAGATAATATATTGGCGCTCTTTCCCTCTACCTGCCATGCCTTCTCACCAGATTTTGAAAAACCAGATATGGAAAAAGACTGCACCTGTTCTGTGATGGAGGGGCCTTCGGCTTGACCTGAAGTTTGCGAGTCGGTATTATAATCCGATTCCTTGAATAAGAAAAGTTTCAAAGACCAGGCAATGAGTATTATTAGCACAACTGATACTAAAAGTTTAAGAAATCTCATTTTTCGGACGGGTCTTCCATCTCCTATGCATCCAGACCCACTGCTGAGGATACTTCCTGATATACGATTCTACAACATTAGACCATTTTTGCGTATAGCCTAAGATAGCAGCATCTTTACCCAGGGTGGTATCAATATATATAGGCTCTTCCACATATATTGTATGTTTTCGTCCGTTACGAATTATAAAGACAGGTACTATCGGTGCGCCTGATACGATCGCTATCTTCACAGGCGCAGATGGAGTATATGTATCCATTCCAAAAAAATTCACAAATATACCATCTATACTATCCACGTCCTGATCTGGAGTAACTCCTACAAGTTCATTATTCTTTAATAGGTTTAATATTTTCCTTGGAGACTCTGTGCGATATATAACATTAACACCCATGCTGTTTCGTAAGAACGATACCCACTCGTCATACTTTTCATAATATATCGGACGGGCTATCATATTGGAAGGATAGCCTCTGGACGCAAAATACATGGGGATAAGTTCCCAATTGCCAAGATGGGCCGATACTGCAATTACTCCCTTACCGCCCCCAAGCGCCTTATCCATCTTTTCCATACCAACAACATCTATGATGTCACTCAGCCTATTCTTTATCTTGGGCAGGCTGAGTATCTCTGCAAATCCTATACTCAAGTTCACAAATACTGATTCTGCTATATCTGATATCTCTTTTTCGCTTTTTGAGTTGCCAAAAGCAAGGCGAAGGTGTGACTTAGCCAGCTTGCGGTACCTTGCCAGGACTATAGAGGATAGCTTGCCTATCGCTCTGCCTATGTATATAACAGAGGCATATGGAATAAGCAGAAAAAGGCTATCTATAGCCAAAAGCATTATATATAAAAGACGCCTTCTAAAACGATACTTCATTTAATATAATCCCCGGTAACCTCTTTCCAGAGGCCCTTGGCCCTTAACATCATATCTATTATTTCGCGCACAGCACCCTTGCCGCCCTCTCTCTTTGTAATATAATGGGCATACGGTTTAATCTCATCATGGGCGTTGGGGACAGAACATGCAAGCCCTACCCTTTTTAAAAGAGGTACATCTATAATATCATCTCCAATAAAGCATATCTGGTTATCATTTACCCGAAGTTTATTTTTTAGCTCTTCATAAACGGGCAGCTTATTCCTTGCCTTTTGGTATAGGTAATCGACCTTAAGCACAGCTGCTCTTTTTTTCACTGCAGCTGTAAGGCCCGCTGTTATTATAGCTGTTTTAAGGCCTGCTCTTTTCCATAGCATAATACCAAAACCATCCTGCACATCAAATATCTTGGTCTCACGGCCCAGGCCATCAATTACTATACAGCCTGTGGTAAGTACTCCATCGACATCCATGATGAGCAGCTTTATATCCTTAGCCTTTTTCTTTATCCCTGAAGACACTCTATTCTTATCCTTTATTTACAAGCTATAATTTAAATGGTTAGCATATGGCGGGGACGGTAGCAATTAAACAAGTCCTGCCTTTAGCAAATCCTGAACATCTATTAAGCCGATAGGGCGCCTATTCTTATCCACAACCGGTATCTCATCTATTCTTTTATCCTGCAGGATACGTAATGCCTCAACCGCCATTTTACCCTTTAGTATGGTCGCAGGATTTTTTGTCATTGCCTTGCTTACTTCCTTTCCTACAATAGCAGCATCCTTCTCAAGGTGCCTTCTTAGGTCACCATCTGTAAATATACCTACTAGAGCTCCTCTCTTATTTACAATAGTTGCGCTTCCTGCTCGTGCCTTAGTTATAGCATAAAGGACTCTCCTTACAGGCATATCTTCCCTTACCATGGTGTGGTTTGTTCCTTTGCGCATAACATCTTCTACTTTAAGCCACAATTTTTTACCGAGCGAGCCTCCTGGATGATAAAAGGCAAAATTTTCCACCTTAAATCCTTTTGCCTTAAGAAGGGCTATGCTTAAGGCATCACCCATAGCAAGCATAGCTGTTGTGCTTGCGGTTGGAGCAAGGCCAAGCGGACATGCCTCTCTTTTTACTCCTGCGTATAATACAACATCACTATATTTTGCCAAAGTGGAATTCCTGCTTCCTGTAAGCCCTATAAGCTTTGCGCCAATCTTTTTTATTATAGGTAAGAGCTTCTTTACCTCATCTGTTTCACCACTATTAGACAACGCTAATATAATATCATTCTTTTTAACCCTGCCCAAGTCGCCATGGATAGCCTCTGCAGGATGAAGAAATAGGCTCGGGGTCCCAGTCGATGATAGTGTGGCAGATATCTTCTGGCCTATTATACCCGGTTTTCCCATTCCAGTAACAATTACCCTGCCTGAAGTTTCAAGAATCATTGCCACGGTTTTCTCAAACTCTGACCCTATGCTTTTGAGGAGGTTCTTGATGGCATTACTCTCAATCCTTAAAACCTCCTTAGCAGTAATGGCCCAGCCTGATCTTTCTCTCTTGGTTGCTTTCTTCTTTTTACTCATAAAATCGACTTTACCTCTTCCCGTTCTTTATCTTTTATGTTAGATAGAAGCTCGTTCTTATCTATAGCTTTTTTATTATACAAATTAAACAGGGCCTGGTCCATAGACTGCATTCCATGTTTTGCACTAGTCTCAATAACATTCTGCAACTGATGTGTGCTTCCTTCACGTATAAGGTTCTTGATGGCTGGAATACCCAGCATTACCTCACAGGCAACCACAAGGCCTTTGCCATGTGCCTTGGGAAGCAACCTTTGCGATATAACACCTTTCACTGTAGAGGCCAGCTGTGTTCTTATCTGCTGTTGCTGTCTCCATGGAAAAACATCTATTACTCTGTTTATGGTTTCGCTCGCATCTATTGTGTGGAGAGTTGCAAAGACCAGCTGGCCTGTCTCAGATGCTGTAATAGCTGTACTGATAGTTTCAAGATCCCGCATCTCACCTATAAGTATAATGTCTGGGTCCTGTCTCATTATATGGTGCAACGCACTAGAGAATGAGACGGAGTCAC
Organism: Candidatus Omnitrophota bacterium; assembly: GCA_013202935.1. GTDB lineage: Bacteria > Omnitrophota > Gorgyraeia > JABMRG01 > JABMRG01 > JABMRG01. The sequence continues at coordinate 4,786 of JABMRG010000102.1, read as the reverse complement.
TGTAAACCTCTCTCTGCTCTACAATAGCCTTCTTATGCTGATGTATAAACTCTATAGGGTCCTCTATTGTAATAATATGGCATGGCCGTTCTGAATTTATAAAGTCTACCATAGAGGCAAGTGTTGTAGTCTTTCCACTGCCACTTTGGCCTGTTAACAGGACCAGCCCGCTTCGCAGGCGGCATAGCTTGCTTATTATGCTTTTGGGAAGGCCTAAATCATCAAAACTTGGTATCTCAATAGGTATCCTTCTCATTGCCGCTGCGATGCTTCCACGCTGCTGATGAACATTTACCCTAAATCTAGCTAAACCGCTAACAGCATATGAAGCATCAAGCTCATGGTGCTCCTTGTACTGGGCTATCTGTTCATCAGTCAGTATTGAAAATATAAGACGCTGGGCATCATCAGGGGTCAGGGGAGAAAGATCGGTCGGTTTCACTATCCCATCTATCCTTAGCGCGGGAGGCGAACCTACAACAAGCATTAAGTCTGATGCCTTAGAATTATGCGCTAACTGTAAAAGATCTGCTATCTCCATTATACGCTCCTTAGGTTTTGGCCATTATTACCTGATTTCTTCCTTTTTTCTTTGCCTCATAGAGTGCATTGTCAGCATATTTTATAAGTAGCCCTTTTTCTGCTTTCTCTTTCTTTGTAGGATCATATGCCGAAACGCCAGCACTTATAGTAATATTAAGATTCTTGGTCTCGAAAGCTATTCTTCCCTTCTCAAATACGCTACGTAATCTTTCAGCTATATCATAGGACTGCTTAAGATTTCTGCGTGGAAGGATAGCAACGAATTCCTCTCCGCCATAGCGTGCTACAATATCATATCCCCTTAATTCCGAACTTAGTATCTTTGCTGTATTTTTCAGAACAAAATCACCAGCCTGGTGGCCATGCGTATCGTTTAACTGCTTGAAGTGATCTATATCCAGCATAATAAAACCAAGGGGTTCATTTTCTCTGGCAGCAGCGTCCAGCAACTTGTTCATTCTCTCCTGAAAATGCTGATGGTTATAGAGCCATGTAAGGCTATCCCTTATAGACTGCTCTCTCAGCTTATCTACAAGGTTTGTATTGGTAAGTGCCACAGCACCAAAATTTGCAAGTGTAGATAAAAGCCTCATTACCTGCTCATGAGTTAAATCCTTACTTGCATCTCCCACGCATATTACAGCTATAGTGCTTGAATTATGTACGATCGGTTGAGAAAAACTTGTCTGCATCTTATCTTTATCAAGTATATGGCTCTTTGTGTAATCCTGATCCATGCTCTTTTTTGAAGCGAATAGCCCAGTGCTTGCAGCATACCCTATAAGGCCAGACTCTTCGTCCGCCTTTAATTTCAGACCTTCAAGAATCTTTTTCTTATAACCTATAGAGTCTACGTATATTAACTCTTTAGTCTTATGATCCATCTTAAATATTGCGCACTTCTGTGAATTTAAAAGATCTATCGCCTTTCTTAAGATAACCCTTAAGAGTTCGTCTGTCTCAAGCACAGAACTTATCTGCTTTGCCATATCAGATATTGTAATCACAAAAGACTCAAGGCGCATAACCTCATCGTTTGTCTCCTGCTTTAAATCCTTAAGTGCCTCTCTCTCAGTATCCAGTTCGTGTTGTAAGCGCTGCAGATACTTTTTTAAGACATCATTCTGTGACTTGTAATCCAGGGTAGACTGCATAAGATAAAATAGCACTATGCTCAAAAGTGCAAATATGCCGATCTGCCACACAAGCCTTGTATCCATAATAAACTTTCCTGATATATAATTAAGCACTGTCTCCTCGTTGGTAAGGTATGTCCATACCAGAAGGATACATAAGGAGAGTATCACAATTATCCTATAAGCCCAATTTTCTTCAAACATCTTTTTCTATTACCTCTCTTATTTTTTTTATCTGATTTAGTAGTTTGCTAAGGTCCTTTAACCTCAGCATATTAGGACCGTCTGATAATGCCTTCGATGGATCACGATGTGTCTCAAGGAAAATTCCATCAATACCTACCGCTACTGCAGCCCTGGCAAGAGACGAGACAAATTCACGCTGTCCGCCGGAGGAACCTCCCAGCCCACCTGGCAGCTGTACACTATGTGTTGCGTCATATATTACAGGATAGCCGAATTTTCTCATTATAGGCAAGGAACGCATATCACTAACCAGGTTATTATAACCAAAGCTTGTACCGCGTTCTGTAATCAATATATTATAGTTGCCTGCCATCTCTATCTTCTCTATTATATTTTTTATATCCCACGGAGCCATAAACTGACCCTTCTTAACGTTTACCGGTTTGTGTGTCTCTGCAGCAGCTAATATAAGGTCTGTCTGACGGCATAGGAATGCGGGTATCTGAATAATATCGAGAACGTGGACAGCCTCCTCTATCTGTTCCCTGCAGTGGATATCACTCAGTATTGACAATTTAAATCTATCTTTTATCTTTTTTAGTATATCGAGGCCTTTAAAAAGGCCCGGGCCCCGGAATGAATCTATGGAACTTCTATTGGCCTTATCATAACTTGACTTATAGATCAGAGGGATCTTTAATTTTGATGTTATTTTAACAAGCTCCTCAGCATGATAGAGGGCCTGTTTTTCGTTTTCTATAACACAGGGGCCTGCTATAAGCACCAGCGGCTGCTTTTGGCCTATTCTTATATTATCGACCTTTACTATATGATTCTTCAAATCTATCCTCTTTTAGCCGTAAGCCTTTCCTTGACTATCTCAAGGTCCTGAGGCGTATCAACACCTATCGTATCATACTTTGTCTCAATCACTTTTATCTTATATCCATTCTCAAGCGCCCTTAACTGCTCCAACTTTTCATACTTTTCTAAAGATGACGGTGGCAGGTTGGCAAATGTAAAGAGAAAATCTTTAGTATAGGCATACAAGCCTATATGTTTATAATACGGGAGCCTCCGGCTGCTGTGAGCTATATCTTCATCTCTTATAAAAGGTATCCTGCTTCGAGAAAAATAGAGCGCTATATTATTCTTATCTACAACTACTTTCACTATATTCGGGTCTTCTATATCGCGTGGGTTATCCAGTTTTCTCATGAGGGTAGCCATAACAAGCTCTTTGTCCTCTATCAAAGCACTTACAAGATGGTCTATCATGGAGTGATGGAGCAGCGGCTCATCACCCTGGATATTGACTACAATATCCACGTCCAGAGGATTGGCTATCTCTCTTAAGCGGTCTGTTCCCGAAGGGTGCGATTTTGAGGTAAATATTGCCTTCCCCCCAAACTCTTCTACAACTTTAATTATGCGCTCATCATCTGCTGCAACAATCAGATCATCTAATGTATGGGCCTTTTTTGCACGCTCCCAGACATGTTGTATCATAGGTTTTCCACTTATGATAGCTAATACCTTACCTTCAAATCTGGTTGCATGATAACGAGCCGGTATAATACCTACGCTTGTCATATCTTATCTGCTCCTTTTATGGTCTTTAAATATAGAATCTGATGGATATGTCACCTTTTTTCGTTTTGGCCCGTATTTATATATCTGGCTAAGGTGGGATTCTAATTCTTTTGCATTACATGTTGCTATGCCAAGCTTTCCAACTACTATCCCAGCCGCTATATTTGATATATGTGCTGCTTCTACCATGTCTGCGCCCGAGGCCTTTGATAGGGCAAATGTGGCAATTACTGTATCGCCTGCGCCAGAGACATCATACACTTCCTGGGCCACCGTATGTATATGCACAAAGTCTCCCTTCTTTCTAAAAAGCGCCATCCCATCTTCCCCCAATGTGACTAATACCGCCTCAGCTCGCAGGTGCTGGAGGAGCTTTCTGCCTGCCTTTTTCAATGAATTCTCATTTTTGATCACTATGCCGGAAGTTATTTCTGCTTCTTTTCTATTAGGGGTCATAGCAGTAATCCCCTTGTAAAAGTTAAGGTGGTTCTCTTTTGGATCGACCATAATAATTTTTTTATGCTTTTTTGCAATAGATATAAGCTCTTTTATAAGCTGCGGGACTATCAGGCCCTTGCCATAATCTTCAATAATTATAGCGTCTATATCATCTATTCTTTCCCTTGCAAACTTTAGAATTTTTTTCACAATAGAATAGGAGACCAGGTCATCAGATTCCTTATCTATACGCACTACCTGCTGGTGATGGGCTATTATACGTGTCTTATTCACAGTGGGCCGGGTTTTGTCTACAACTATTCCTTTGCTATCAATCTTGTTTTTAACAAGCTCTGATATAATAGCTCTTCCTTCCTCATCATCTCCTACCACCCCGCACATATATGCCTTTGCCCCTAAGACTCTTATATTGTTGGCTACGTTTGCAGCGCCCCCTGGCATAAAAGATTCTGATTTTGACCAGACTACAGGCACAGGGGCTTCAGGTGAGATACGGGAGACCGTTCCCCATATAAATCTATCAAGCATTATATCGCCTATTACTAAAACGCGGGCCTTTTTGAAGCGCGATATTATCTTATTGAACTTGCTTAAACTGTGGTTGTGCATACCAACTCCTAAGATTGTAAATCTATATATAGATAGTAGTATTGTAAGTCTTACAATTATAACAAGTGTGAATATACTATGTCAATGATAATATGAAGCAAGCGCTGTATGGTGTAGGAGTAATCTACGCAGGAACAGAAGCTTTGTTTATGCCTTCTGCCTTCGCAGTGCTGGCATTTTTCGCCGTCCTTTTGGACTTATGGCTCGTTCGTTTGGCGGAATTCACCAAGCACTTGTCTCGGGTTCAGTTCCGCCACTCT
>JABMRG010000101.1 GCA_013202935.1 Candidatus Omnitrophota bacterium | reverse complement strand
CGTTATGATCATCCGCTTCTTGAGGATATATTAAAAGGCACAAATGGCATTATCCTTTACCAGGAACAGGTTATGCAGATTGTAAACATAATGGCAGGTTTTAGTTTGAGCCAAGCAGATCTTTTGCGCCGCGCAATAAGTAAAAAGAATCCTGAGGTAATACAGCAGCAACGAAAGGCCTTTGTTGAGGGCTGCTTAAAGAACAATATTGATAAAAGAATTGCTGATAAGATTTTTAACCTGATAGAGTATTTCTCAAATTACGGATTCAATAAGAGCCATTCAGCTGCTTATGCGCTTATATCATTCAGGACAGCGTACCTGAAGGCGCACTATCCTGTAGAGTTTATGGCAGCACTGTTGACAAGTGAGCGTGAAAACACAGATAAGGTTGCGCAGTATATCGAAGAATCTTCACGCATGGGAATAGATATACTTCCGCCAGATGCAAATGAAAGCTTTGCGCATTTTACGGTTGTTGGTAAAGCCATACGTTTTGGCCTGGCAGCAGTCAAGAATGTTGGCTCTGGCGCGATAGACTCTATAGTAGAGGCAAGGAAATCACACGGTAAGTTTGAAAATCTCTATGATTTTACCGAGCATGTGGACCTCCGCCTTGTAAATAGAAAGGTTATAGAGAGCCTGATAAAGTGTGGGGCAATGGACAGTTTTAATCTGCACAGGTCGCAGATGATAGCGATGCTCGATCATGCTCTTGAGGTGGCTGGGGTCCTGCAGAAAGACCGGATAAGCGGGCAATATTCTCTATTTGATAATTTTGAAGCAGATGATAAGTTTAAGAGCCATTTTCAGCAGGTACCTGACTTAAAAGAGTGGCCTGAGTCGCAACTGCTCTCTTTCGAAAAGCAGCTTCTCGGATTCTATATATCGAGCCATCCTTTGGCAAGGTATGAGAAGTCTTTGCGCCTTTATGCATCATCTACTACACAGACTCTTGGCCAGCTTCATGATGGTGATGAGGTTTCAATAGGCGGTATAATCACAAAGGCAAAGTTTACCTTTACCAAAAGGGCGGGTGAGAAGATGGCAATACTTCGCCTTGAGGATTTAAAAGGTACGGTTGAGGTGCTCGTATTCCCAAGGAGTTTTAAGAATGCCGAGAAAAATATAAGAGAAGATCTCATCGTCTTTGTGAAGGGAAGGGTAAACCTGCGTGAAGATACCCCAAAGATAATAGCTGAGGAGATACTTCCTTTAGAGGAAGCTCGCAGGAAATACACGCAGGCACTCTCAATAGAGCTTATAACGACCGGGCTTGAAAAAGATACGCTTGCAAGGCTGCGTGAGGTTTTTACAAGGCATAAAGGCGATACCCCGGTCTATATAAACTTTACCACGCCTGATAAGAAGAAGCTCCAGATGGCCGCAGGAAGGGCAGTATCTGTTTTGCCAAGCGATGAGCTTATTACAGAGGTAGAGAAGCTGACAGGCGAAGGCAGCGTCGGCATCTGGGTCTAGAATATATTTGACATAACAATTATTATATGTTAATGTAATTGAACAACTTACACAAAAAGAGAGGTGGATATAATGGCGCAGAATGCAAAAGAGTCTATAGCAAAAACTAAGGAGTTTATAGAACTCTGGGTCAAGTTCAGCCAGATTTATAAGGCTGCTATGGGAAAGACCACTATTACCCAGGAAGAGGAGCAGTCTTTCTTGGAAACAAAATCAATAATTGCGCGTAAATTCCAGACATTGGCTGATTCTTTATCTATTGACAGGTTTACTATGGACCGTACATATGATGTTATAAACCAGATACTATCCTTAAAGAGCATATCTACGCTTTCAGAGCAGGCATTAAAGAAGATTGAGAATGACTGGCATGAGGCGTATATATCATTAAATAGGCTATTAGGCCATCTGGAAGCTCAAAAAGAGAATTCCCCGGGCGAAAATGTTATTACAAAGGCATCCCGCTCGATCGGCAAGACGATTATGTATTCTTTGATGGTTCTGGTTCTTGTCCTGGTTATGCTTTTTCTGGCATATATATTAGGTATATTAAAATAGGTTGATAAAAGGAGGATAGGGATATGACGAAGAAGGACATAGCGATTCAGATCGCGGATGAGACAGGCATAAAGCAGATAGATGTAAAAAAGATTATACAGAAATACCAGGATAAGGTTATCGATATCCTTGCTGAAGGCAGAAATATCGAGCTTAGAAATTTTGGTGTATTTAGAGTAAAAGAGCGTAAGGCGCGTACCGGACGCAATCCAAGAACAGGCGAGACAGTTCCTGTAGTAGCAAAGAAGGTTGTTACGTTCAAGCCCGGCCTAGTAATGAAACAACGCGTAAAATAGTAATGAAAAGATTAAAAGGAACCCAGGATATACTTCCAGCAGAAGTTGGAATCTGGAATTTTATAGAGGATATCTCTCGTCAGGCATTCAATACCTATAGGTATAAAGAGATACGCACCCCTATAATCGAAGAAGAGTCCCTCTTTGTCCGCAGTGTGGGCTCAGATACAGATATTGTCAAAAAGCAGATGTATGCTTTTAAAGATCAGGGTAAGCGCGATATAGTTCTTAGGCCTGAAGAGACAGCATCTGTTGTGCGGGCATATCTGGAGAATCGCCTGGATAAGACCGAAGGTTTCGTGAAACTTTTCTATATAGGGCCTATGTTTAGAAGTGAACGGCCTCAAGCTGGGCGCCTGCGTCAGTTTCATCAGATAGGAGTCGAGGCTATCGGTTCAGATTCTGCTTACCTTGATGCCGAGGTGATTATATTGCTCGATTCACTCCTTAAGGGCTACGGGCTTTCAGATTATACTCTTAAGATAAATTCACTCGGCTGCGAAAAAGATAAGGCCAATGCAAAAGAGTTGTTAAAAAAAGAATTAAAGGCAGATCTTAGTGGCCTGTGCGATGATTGCAAAAGGAGATACAAGACTAATATCTTGCGCATACTCGATTGCAAGGTTGATGCATGTAAAAAAATAGTATCTTCAGTGTCATTAAAAGGGCTTTTATGCAAAGAGTGCGACGCTGACTTTAAATTACTGCAGAATAAGCTGGATGAAGCAGGCATAAAATACGAGGCATCATCATTACTTGTGAGGGGGCTCGATTATTATACAGGTATTGTCTTTGAAGTCAGCTCAAAAAAACTTGGTAGCCAGGATGCACTTGCAGCAGGCGGAAGATATGATAACCTTGTATCAGACCTTGGTGGAGAAAGAACAGGTGCATGCGGCTTTGCGATTGGTATTGAAAGGGTCATAGGGGCCCTGCCTGCAAGCTATTTGCAAGAGAAGGCTGGAGAGGATCGAAAGGGAGTATTCCTTGCGACTATAGGAGAGGAAGCTTATAAGAAAGGCTTTAGCCTGCTATGTAAGCT
>JABMRG010000100.1 GCA_013202935.1 Candidatus Omnitrophota bacterium | reverse complement strand
TAATAACTTTAGGTTAAAATAAGGAGAACCAAGAATGGCAAAGGAAAAATTTCTAAGAACAAAACCACATGTAAACATAGGTACAATAGGCCACGTAGATCATGGTAAGACTACTCTTACATCTGCGATCACTATGGCTTTGGCAAAAGCTGGGGGAGCCGAGATACGCTCATTCGATTCTATCGATAACGCGCCAGAGGAAAGAGAGCGCGGTATAACTATCGCTATCGCACACGTGGAATACGAGACAGAGAACCGCCACTATGCCCACGTAGACTGCCCAGGCCACGCTGACTACATAAAGAACATGATCACGGGTGCCGCACAGATGGATGGTGCAATACTGGTCGTATCAGCAGCAGATGGCCCGATGCCTCAGACAAGAGAACATATCCTCCTCGCCCGTCAGGTAAACGTCCCCTCAATAGTAGTATTCCTCAACAAAGTAGACATGGTAGATGACAAAGAACTCCTGGACCTTGTTGAGCTTGAGATAAGAGAACTTCTTTCAAAATATGAATTCCCCGGAGATAAGATCCCAATAATCAAAGGAAGCGCCCTAAAAGCCATGGAAGCCGAAGGAAACCCGGAAGATGAGAACACAAAGGCAATCCTTGAGCTTATGAAGGCTGTAGATGAGAGTATCCCAACTCCAAAAAGAGACATAGACAAGCCCTTCCTACTGGCCTTAGAAGACGTCTTCAGTATCACAGGACGCGGCACAGTAGGCACAGGAAGAATAGAGCGCGGTATCGTAAAGGTAAATGAGGAGATTGAGATCATAGGCATGAGGCCTGAGACCTCAAAGAGCGTTGTAACGGGTGTAGAAATGTTCAGAAAGCTCCTTGATGAAGGCCAAGCCGGTGACAACGTAGGAATACTCCTTAGGGGTATTGAAAAGAAAGATCTTGAACGCGGTATGGTTCTTGCCAAACCAGGTTCAATAACCCCTCACACCAAGTTTAAGGCCGAAGTATACGTCTTAACAAAGGAAGAGGGAGGCCGTCATACCCCGTTCTTTAATGGTTATCGCCCGCAGTTCTACTTCAGGACTACCGATGTTACAGGTGTTGCAAAACTCCCTGAGGGTGTAGAGATGGTAATGCCAGGCGATAACGTAACAATGGAAATAGAACTGATCACACCTATAGCCATGGAGAAGGAACTACGCTTTGCTATAAGAGAAGGCGGAAGGACTGTAGGTGCTGGTGTTACAAGCGAAATAATTAAATGAAAACAAAGCAGAAGATAAGAATAAGGCTTAAGGCCTATGATCACAGAATCCTTGACCAGGCTGCGCAGGATATAGTAGAGACAGCCAAGAGGACAGGGGCAAAAGTACTTGGTCCAATACCCCTGCCTACCCGTAGAGAGGATTATACTGTTCTTAGGGGGCCTCATATTGATAAAAAGTCGAGAGACCAGTATCAGGTCAAGACGCATAAAAGGCTTATAGACATTATGGAGCCGACCGCGAAGACTGTGGATGCGCTTAGAAAACTTGACCTTGCAGCCGGCGTCGACGTTGAGATTAAGTAAATGAGCACATAAGTTACGCGACTCTAAAGGAGCGTAACTTATATAGTGCGAATTTATCCTGAAGGCGCGATGGATAAGAGCGCCTGAAGGATCTAAATACGGAATAGATTATGATTAACGGAATATTAGGAAAAAAGATAGGCATGACACAGATATTCAAAAAGACAGGAGAGGTTGTGCCTGTTACAGTGGTCGAGGCAGGCCCATGTGTTATCTTGCAGGTTAAGTCTACTGAAAATGATAGTTATACAGCCCTGCAGCTTGGCTTTGACATTATGAAGGAGTCTAGAGCCAATAAGCCCCAATCGGGAAGATTTAAAAAAATAAAGACAGAGCCCGTAAGATTTATAAGAGAATTTAGGGTCAAGGATACCGAAGGTATTAAGCCATCAGATAAGGTTACAGTAGATATATTTGAAGCTGGAGAATATGTAGATATAACAGGCACCTCAACCGGCAAAGGTTTTCAGGGTGGTGTGAAACGATGGAATTGGAAAGGTGGCCCAGCAGGCCACGGGTCCATGTCTCACAGGGCTCCTGGCTCTATAGGTGTAACAGATCCTGCCAGAGTCTTAAAGGGTAGGCATCTGCCAGGCCAGATGGGTAATGAGAAGGTTACTACACAAGGGCTTGAGGTAGCTGAGATAGACAAAGAGAACAATCTTCTTCTTGTCAAGGGCGCAGTTCCAGGCAAAAATGGCAATTATCTTATTATAAAGAAATCTTTTAAAAAGAAGAAGAAGGAAGTCAAGCCCGAAGAAGAGACGGCTGGACCGAAGAAGATCAACCCATTAAAGCAGAGTAAAAAGAAAGCAAAGGCGAGAGCTTAAGAATGCC
>JABMRG010000099.1 GCA_013202935.1 Candidatus Omnitrophota bacterium | reverse complement strand
CTTAACAATGGCTGATTATAGAACCAAGCTTACTAACGAAGTTATAAATGAAGCAAAGAAATATTTTAAAAAAGAGTTGTATGATACGGTAGTGCCTCGCTCAATAAAACTCAGTGAAGCACCAGGATACGGACAACCTATTATGGTATATGATAAAAATTCACATGGCGCTGAATCTTATAAGAAGCTGTCAGAAGAAATAATTAGACATAACTCATTGGAAACGCTAGAGTTAGAACAAAACACATTAACGGCTGCAAAGCCAGATAGCATTCTCAAAGAGACCGGATGAAGAGATGGAGAAACGGAAGGCATTGGGCAGGGGCCTGCAGGCATTAATACCTGAGGGTAGCACCACAGACAACACAGGGGCTATTATTTCAGAGCACCGCGAAATGATCGCGTATCTTGATATATCAGAGATCAAAACAGGCAAGTACCAGCCGCGCTCAGATTTTAATCAGGATAAACTGAAAGAACTGATAGCGTCTATAAAAGAAAAAGGCATTGTCCAGCCTATCCTTGTAAAAAAGACCCAATCCGGTTATGAGCTGATAGCAGGAGAGAGACGGCTTAGAGCGGCAAAGGCAATAGGCATTAAAAAGATACCGGTAATTGCCAAAGAAGTAGATGATGCCAGCGCAATAGAGCTTGCACTTATTGAAAACATACAAAGGGAAGACTTAAACCCTATTGAAGAAGCCAGAGCATATGAGCGCTTAGGAAGGGAGTTTAATCTTACGCAGGAGAGAATAGCGCAAGCTGTTGGCAAAGACAGAACTTCTGTAACAAACACTATCAGGCTCCTTAATCTTTCAGACAAGATACAGCAGCTTATCTTAAACGATATGCTTACAATGGGCCACGCAAGGGCTTTGCTCAGTATCCCCGATGCTCGTAAGCAGATTAAACTGGCAGAAAAAATAATTAAAAAAGGCCTCTCTGTGCGTGAAACAGAGCAGTTAGTAAAGCCACACGCAATACGACGAAAAACATCACAACGAGCAACGGTAGATCCCCACACACGGGCAGCTGAGGAAGAGCTGCAACAAGCACTAGGTACAAAGGTAAATATCCATCACGGCAAAAAAAGAGGCAAGCTTGTTATAGAGTACTACTCACCAACCGACCTAGAACGCATCATAGGAATAATTAAAAGATAAGCGCCGCAGACACGAAGATCCTTCAGTCTGCTGCCCCCAGGGTCAAGAAAAATACGGTGAAGGCTTTCTAATGAAAACGCATTTTTCTTGACATTTGGCATTTTACTTATATAATAGTACTATCTTTTAACTATTTCTAATACTTAACTAATTCTAACACATTTCTTACAAAATTACTCTCTATGAAAGAAGCCACATTAGTTCTTGTAAAGCCAGACGGATTAAAAAAATCTCTTACCGGCAATGTCTTAACACGCCTCTCAGAGACAAAGCTTGAAATCGTGGCAGCCAAAATAGTAAGGGTAGATGATAAGCTTGCAAGAGAGCATTACAGGGGGCTTTCCAAAGAACCGTTTTTCGAGGAGCTTATCCAATACATAAAGGGCGAACTCCACGAACGCAAAAAAGTAATGGCGATGGCATATTATGGTGGAGGAGCTATACGTAAAGTACGAGAAATAGCAGGTGGAACCAACCCCGAAAAAGCAGATTCTATAAGCATACGCGGGCAATACGGCAGGATTACAACAAAGGGTATATACGAGAACGTAATACATGCCTCTACTGACCAAAGAGATGCGGAGCGGGAGATCAAACTTTGGTTCCAGCCAGATGAGATAATAGTAGATTTATATCCTACCAAGGCAACAGCTGCAGAGGGCACCAGACAGGCCTGGGCTTAAGATTAAAGAGACCGCATATTAAGATTATCCTGCAAAAATTAACCATATATTAACCCCGCAGGGTATACGTTTATTCATTAAAAGGAGAAGAGATGCTAAGAAGTATGACAGGATTTGGAAAAGGCTCTGCAGAAAATAAGTTCGCGAACATCGGAATTGAAATAAAAAGTTTAAATTATAAGTTTTTTGAGGTTGTTACTAAGCTCCCGGGGAATCTGGCATTTTTCGAAGATAAGATAAGGGAGTCTATCCAGAAAAAAATCCCACGTGGCAGGCTTAATCTATTTTTGAACTATGACAGAAAAGGCAAAAAAGAAGATTCAGTCTATATCGACAAAAAGATCGCAAAACAGTATTGCAATAGAACCAATGATCTAAAAAGATCCTTGCATCTAAATGGCGCCATAGGCATTGAACAGATTATATCGTTACCAGGCGTGCTATCCTACCGGCCGCAAGAAGAAGATGTCAAAAAATTATGGCCTCTTATCAACAAAGCACTATCTGTTGCTACAGAAGATCTTATACGTTCAAAGGAACGAGAAGGCAAGCTTGTAAAGAAGAATATACGTAATATTATAACTGATGTTGAAAAGTCGCTTATCAAGATTAAAAAGCGCGCTCCGAAAGTAGTTAAGGACTATAAGAGGCGCTTATTAAAGAATGTGCGCGATTTAACAGACTCAAAACGCAAACTGAACCTTGGGCGCATGGAAGAAGAAGCAGCTATATTTGCACGCAGTAGCGACATATCAGAGGAGACCCACAGAATAGCATCCCATATATTGAATTTTAAGAGGATTCTATCGAATCACGGAGAAGCAGGAAGGCGGCTCGATTTTATGGCACAGGAGATGTATAGAGAGGTTAATACAACAGGAGCAAAGGCAAACGATTTTCCGATATCGAGAGAAGTAATAAAGATAAAAAGCCTTATAGAAAAGATAAGAGAACAGGTGCAAAATGTCGAGTAAGAAAAATTCCAACAGGTTAATAAACTTAGGCTTTAATAATGTTGTGGTGAAAGATAAAATTATCGCTGTTGTTACGCCTGAGGCAGCACCTACAAAAAGACTAAAAGATGAGGCCAAGAAGAACAACAAGCTTGTTGACGCCACAAGCGGAAGGCGTACGCGTGCAGTAATAGTTACTGAAAGTGACCACGTTATATTGGCAAGCGTACAGCCTGAAACAATAGCGCAGAGGTTCTGATGGTTAAAAAGCCAGTACTTTCTAAGCAGGTCAATAATATTATTGCATCTAAACGGGAAGGGATACTATTTGTTGTCTCAGGCCCCTCAGGCTGCGGTAAGACAACTCTCTGCAAAAATCTTATCAGCCGCAGGTTGGGCCTTGTGCATTCTGTCTCAGCTACTACGCGTGCACCACGTAAAAACGAAAGAGCAAACGTAGACTATATCTATATGACAGAAATAGAATTTGCTAAAGCTGTTGAAAAAAAGGAATTCCTAGAGTGTGCAAAAGTATTTGATAATTACTATGGTACACCTAAACAATTTGTGTTGGAAAAAATCAAGACGGGCCAGGATGTTATATTAAGCATCGACGTCAAAGGAGCTTCACAAATAAAAGAAACATTTAAAGCAGCCGTTCTTGTATTCATTATGCCGCCTACATTCAAAGACTTAGAAAAGCGGCTGTCAAAAAGAGCCTCTGAAGACACGACAGAGATAAAAAAGAGGCTAAACATAGCGCACGCTGAACTTAAATCAGTTAATAAATATGATTACATAGTTATAAACGATGATATAGGAAAAGCAACAGATAAGCTGGTTGCGGTTATCAAGACCGAAAGGTCGAGAATCGAAAGAAGGAGGTAAGGGTTGAAAGAAGATATTCCCATAGAAAACCTATATGAGAAGACAAAAAGCATGTATAAGCTTGTCATACTGGCCTCAAGGCGTGCGCTAGAATTGAATGCAGGGGCAGCGCACCTTACTGAGAGTGAGACTGATAATGTTGCTCAATTAGCCTTACAGGAGATAATAGAAGATAAAGTTTCATATAAACAGCAGAAAACATCAAAGCAGTGAAAAGAAAAAAGATTGTCTTGGGTGTGTGCGCAAGCATAGCTGCATATAGAGCTTGTGATATAATCAATACTTTAAAAAAGCAGAATATAGATGTAGTAGTCTGCCTTACTAAAGATGCAAAACATTTTATAACACCGCTTACACTACAGACATTATCAGGAGAACGTGTTTTTATAGATATGTTTAAACCAATAAAGGAATGGGACCCGCTGCACATCTCTTTAGCAAAACAGGCGGACCTTATTTTAGTAGCACCTTCAAGCGCAGATATTATATCAAAAGTAGCATCAGGTGCTTGCAATGATCTTCTGAGTTGCACAATAGCCTCTACAGAAGCCCCCGTACTTTTTGCTCCGGCCATGAATAATATTATGTATAAAAATAAAATTGTTCAAGAAAACATAAGCAAACTTAAAAAGATGGGTTATGAGTTTGTGGGCCCGGAAAAAGGCCATTTGGCATGTGGCACAAAAGCAATAGGCCACATAGCAGATACGGATGATATTGTAAGGCAAGTCAAATCCCTCCTAAAGAAATGAACCCCATTACAAATTCTACTATAAAGCGTAAAACCAAAAAGTACAGAATTTGTAACGGGGCAAGCCCCTTAAGAATCCTGATCACTGCTGGGCCAACCCGCGAACCAATAGATCCTGTTCGGTTTATTACAAACCATTCTACAGGTACAATGGGGTATGCTATAGCAGAGTCTGCCAGCAGATCAGGCCATAGGGTTACTCTTATAACCGGGCCTAGCCCCAGCTTAAAACGGCCCCACCGTACAAAAATTATCTCTGTTGTGACTGCAAAAGAAATGTTTGGCGCGGTAAAGAAAAATTCAAAATTGAGTAATTGTGTGGTTATGTCAGCAGCAGTTGCAGACTATAAACCAAAAAAATACTTTTCGCGCAAACTAAAACGTACCAAGGAAATAAGGAATATAGGGTTAGAGAAGAACCCTGATATACTCTCATGGCTGGGCGAGAATAAACAGGATAAGATTCTAGTAGGTTTTTGTATGGAGACAGAAAAATTACTCAAAAATGCGAAAAGAAAGATGCATACTAAAAGAACAGACCTTATGGTTGCAAACAGAATAAATAAGGCATGCCCACCATTTGGTACCAACAGGACAAGCGTAGTGATATTAGGGCCTGACAAAACAGAATTAAGAATAAAGCATGCAACCAAAAAGTATATAGCCGGAATTCTTCTTGATAAAATAGAGGATCTGTGGTATAAGAAACTCCAAAATTAGAGGTTTCATAGGGCGTGGTACCCAAGTGGTAAGGGAGCGGTTTGCAAAACCGTTATTCACCGGTTCAAATCCGGTCCACGCCTCCAACTTTTACATGCAAGAACCTTATTTTCCCAATGCCTCAGCGAGTTTATCTAGATCAAATATAAACCTGGTAATTCTCCCAGCCTTACCAGCCGCCTGTTTTGCAGCAGAGACCTTTACCTTAAGCTGATACTTACCATCACGCTCAATCTTGTCAACGGGGATTTCAAAAGTAGCTATCTTTCTTGTTATACTACCAGTGAGAGATTTTGTTTTTGGTTTACTTGAGCCAATAAATCCGCCGATCTTATATGTATTATATTCTTTTCCCTGATCTTCTAAAGTCGCGTATAACTGTTTGATTGTTTTAGGGACTAGCCTCCCTATCTTTGGGCCTACAATTATAATATTTGTTATGCTTGGCCTCACATCTTCCATGCTTGCAGATACCCTTGTTGTTAGTATATTGCCAGTAAGATGAGCTTCCACAGCCACCATGGCTTTTCTATCTTCCCGCGCGCACTCCAATATGAGCTGTTCTTCTGCAGCAGCATACAATAACATAGAAGAAGAAATAAAACAGACTATAGCTAACACAACAAGTAGCTTTTTCATTCTTGCCCCCT
>JABMRG010000098.1 GCA_013202935.1 Candidatus Omnitrophota bacterium | reverse complement strand
GTATATGGCAAGGGTAAAAAGGAGAGGTTTACGCCTGCAGGTGAAAAGGCCCTTAGAGCCATACAAGGGTATTTGAAGGCCTCCGGAAATATGCGTTCTGCAAACAAGAAGGCAGTTTTCTTAAATAAGAGAGGTGGCAGGCTGACCGACAGGTCAGTAAGGCGTATAGTAGATAAATTTATAAAAGTAGCGAGCTTAAAAGAAAAGGTCTCGCCTCATACGCTGCGCCATTCATTTGCTACACATCTTTTAAACAGGGGCGCTGACCTAAGGTCGGTGCAGGAACTTTTGGGCCACGCAAGCCTTTCAACAACACAGATATATACGCATATTACCACGGAGAGGATGAAAGAGGCTTACGAAAAAGCACATCCTCGTGCATAATACTAGGAAGGGAAAAATATAAGTTTGGGGACGTTATCAGCATGGGGACAGTTTGCAATAAGTCTGGGGACACTTCACATTGGCTTACTATATAGTAAAGTGAGTGAAGTGTCCCCATGCTAGCGGTAAACTGTCCCCAGTGTATGTGTAAGACGGTGTCCCCATAATAATCTTGTCCCCTTACAAGCCATGAGCATAATATACAACATAGCATTTATCATATTCGCGGTTGTCTATATACCGATATTTCTTCTCAAAAAACGCAGGAGAGAAGGAATAGCCTTACGCTTTGGACTATACTCTAAAGAATTAATTGAGAAGTTAAAGAGCAAAGAGAATATATGGGTCCATGCGGTAAGCGTAGGTGAAGTTATGGCTGCTGGGCCATTATTATCGAGGCTGAGACAGAGGTACCCAGGATATAGGTTGGTAATAACTACTGTAACAGAGACCGGAAATGCGGTTGCAAAGAAAATAGCAGGAGATAGCGATATAGTCTTATTTCTCCCATTTGATATAAGGCCCGCCGTAAGAAGGGCTATATCATACATAAGGCCAACCATGTTGCTTATTGCAGAGACAGAGATATGGCCTAACCTTATAACAGAAGCAGCAAGGTCTAATGTAGCTATATTCCTGGTAAATGGCAGGATATCCGATGGTTCTTTTGGCAGGTATAAGCTGGTTAAGTTTATGCTCAAACCTGTGCTTGAGGGTATTAAACTCTTTCTGATGCAAAGCGAGATAGACGAAGAAAGGATTATATCACTAGGTGCTGAGCCTTCTAGAGTAAGCATATCTGGAAATATAAAGTTTGACGCAGCTACTTCTGAAGATCTTTTAAGGCAGGATAACATGAGCTTAAAGTCTAGTTTAGGTTTAAGAGAGGATGATAAGCTTTTTGTTGCAGGCAGCACGCATCCTGGCGAAGAAGAGATAATAATGTCCGCTTATATAGAGCTCAAAAAGGAATTTGCTAACCTGAGACTGCTTATAGCTCCACGTCATATAGAACGCACAACAGCGCTTGAAAGTTTTGTAAAGAGATATGATTTTACATCGGTTAGGGTTTCTCAGCTTGGCAAAAATAAGAACCAAGAACTAGCAGCCAAGAATTATGAACTATTCCTACTCGATACCGTTGGCCAGCTTAAAAGTTTTTACGCAATAGCAGATATAGTCTTTATGGGAGGAAGCCTTGTTAAGAAGGGTGGTCAAAACATGATAGAGCCTGCTTGCTTTGCAAAGCCTATCCTATTTGGCCCTTATACTTTTAATTTTCGTGATATAACAGACCTTTTCCTTAAGGAAGAGGCTGCAATAGTTGTTAAGGACAAAACAGCTCTTGTAAAAGCAGCAAGCGATATACTAAAAGGAGACGATACTCATATTAAGAATCTTGGCCAGCGTGCAAAGGAGCTTGTTGATACAAATAAGGGGGCAGTAGAAAAGACACTGGAAGCTATAAATGAGAAGCTATCTTTATAATATTATTACAGGCAGCCCAAAAGAACCCATAGGATTTCTTATAAGGTGGCTATTCCTTCTTTTATCTCTGCTCTATCTGGCAGGGATAAGATTAAGAGGTATTTTTTTTAAGACAGGACTCCTTAAATCCTATAGGTTAAAGGCATCTGTAATAAGTATAGGCAACATTACCTGGGGCGGTACAGGCAAAACACCGTTGGTTGAGGCTATTTGTAGATATTTCTCAGAGCATGGTAGGCGTGTATCGCTTCTAACAAGAGGCTATGGGGAGGATGAGAACAGGGTGCTCTCTGAGAATATGGACAAAGTCTCTGTGCTTGCAGGTGGAGATAGGGTAAAGAATGCCCTGAAAAAAGAGACAGAGTCTGACGTAGGCCTATTTGTATTAGACGATGGGTTCCAGCACGCAAAGATAAAAAGAGACCTTGATATAGTAACGATAAACGCTACAGATCCTTTTGGCACAGGATTTGTAATACCAGGTGGTATATTGAGAGAGCCTATTTCGAGCCTAAAACGTGCAGATATTGCAGTGATTACAAAGACTAATCTTGTTACAAAGGAAGAAGCTGATATAGTAAAAAACAAGGTGCTAAAAGTGAATCCTGATATGGATATTTTTGAGTCTATACATCAGCCAATACTATTATATAGCAACAAGAGCCAAGAGCAGCCATTAGGCTATATAAAAGGCAAGAACATATGTGCGGTTTCAGCATTAGGCGATAACGGTTCTTTTATCAAGACGCTTAAAAACCTGGGAGCTCATATTGGATCAGAAATATCCTATATGGACCACCACAAATATACTGCTGCTGATCTCAGCGCTATATTCGACTCCTGCGCCAAGAATCAGATAGATACTCTTGTTACAACAGAAAAAGACTGGGTAAAATTGAAGAAGTTGATAGCTGGGCCCTCCGCTGATAATATAGAAATTCTGATATTAAAGATTAAGTTAAGGATAAGCAATGAAGAAGATTTTTTTGGGAGACTATCTTCTTGTATTTCTGGTTAAGATAGTCGGCTCAATATTTAGAATTATACCTGTTGGGCTTGCATTTTTTATTGCAAGGCGCATAGGTGAGATATCAGGCCTGCTGAATCAGAAAAGGTACAGGATAGCATACGCGAATCTAAAAGCTGCCTTAGGCAGGCAGTATACTCCGAGAGAGCTTAAGAGGATACTAAGAAGAACATATGCAAATATAGGGCAGGGAGTGATGGAAGTATTGCTCCTTCCTAAAATTGATGACAGATATATTAAGAAGTATATACAATTTGAGAATTTCCATATTGCAGAAGAGGCGCTTAAAAAAGGAAAAGGATTTATATTCCTTACAGCACATTTTGGTACATGGGAAGTCTCACATGTAGCATTACCATCCATAGGATTTGCTTATAAAGGTATTGCACGTGAGCAGAAACCCTATCTTTTAAACGAACTTTTAAACAAATATAGAGAATCAGGGGGTTGTAAGATTTTATTGAAAGGCCCTGCTATTAAAGAAGCATTAAGAGCATTAAGGTCTAATGGCATAGTGGGTATGCTTGTTGACCAGGACGCAGGAAAAGAAGGCATATTTGTCGATCTCTTCAAAAGGCGTGCGTCATGGCACCGTGGCGTTATGGAGATGGCGATTAAAACAGGCGCAGCTGTAATCCCAGGATTCGCCATAAGGCAAAAAGGCCCTCGTATCAGGTTCAAGTGCTTTGACCCTATTAAATTTCCTGTTGAAGGGGATAATAATATAAAGGCAGAAGAAGGATTTAAGCAGTATACAGCTGTATTAGAAAGGGTAATATCCCAGCATCCTGATCAGTGGCTTTGGCAGCACAGACGCTGGAAATCTACCCCAACAAGAAAGATTATGATTCTAGATGATATGCGGACAGGCCACCTAAGACAGTCCCAAGCAGTTGTCAAGATATTGAAAGATATCTGGCAGCAAAAAGGCTATCATGCCGAAGATATTCGAGTGAAGATATTAAACAAAGATTCTCGTATAGAGCTTATGAAGACTTATGCAGATATAATAATATCATGTGGAGCATCAACAGCTGCCTTAAATCTGCTTCTAGCAAAAGAGAATAACGCAAAGTCTATCGTTATCATGAAGCCGTCATTAGTGAGCCTGAAGAAGTTTGACCTTGCAATAATACCATACCATGATAATCCGCCCCGCTTAGATAATGTTGCTATGACCGATGGTGCCTTAAATATGGTAGATAAGGCAAGGAAGGAGTTCTATAAGAAAAAATTAATAGAGAGAATAGGCCCTTTAAATGAAAAGGTTATCGGCCTGCTTATAGGTGGCTCTACTAAGAATTTTAGTATGGATGATGAAGCAATATCATCTCTCTTAGATAATATCATAAGATCAGCTAATGAGCAGAACGCGCAAATACTATTGAGTACATCGAGGCGTACACCGAATAGCGTAGAGGACCTTATAAAGAGGAGATTAAGGAATGAGCCAAGATGCAGGCTCCTTGTTGTTGCCAATGAAAGTAATATGGAAGGAGCTGTTGAGGGCATTAGCGGCTTGTCTGATATTATCCTGGTTTCAGAGGAGAGCATATCTATGGTATCAGAGGCAGCCTCATCCGGTTCTTATGCAGTAGTTTTTACTCAAGGAGGAAATATAGATAAAAGGCATAATCTCTTCCTGCAGCACTTAAGTCAGAAAGGTTATATAAAGATAGCAGGTGTAGAGAATATATATTCTACCATTTCAGATGTTTTTGAAAATAATCTTCAACAACCCGTGTTAAACGATGCGGTAAAGGTAAAAGAGGCACTAGATAAGCTGTTATGAATATACTACAAGTAGTCCCAGAGCTGAATACTGGCGGAGTTGAGACCGGCACTCTGGATTTGGCAAAGGAACTTACAAGGCACGGACATAAGGCAATTGTAATCTCTAATGGCGGCAGACTGGTAAAAGAGCTTACAGCTTCCGGAGCTATCCACCACAAACTACCTGTTCATGAGAAGAATCCCATAACAATAATCAGCATGGTGAGGAAGATAAGCGATATCATAAAAGAAGAGGATATTGATATAGTCCATGCAAGGAGCAGGGTTCCCGCGATCTCTTCTTTTTTTGCAGCAAAGGCATCAAGGGTGCCATTTATAACAACATGTCATGGCCATTATTCAGCTCATATCTTTAGCAGGGTTATGGGGTGGGGAAAATTTGTTATTGTTTCAGGCAACGTAGTTGCGCGCCATATGATAAAGAATTTTAAAGTACCGCGGCAACGGATAAGATTGGTGCCAAGAGGCGTTGATCTTGAAAAATTTCCATTTGAATCCAAGCAGCAGAAGGATAATAAGAAAGAGTTTGCGATAGGCGTAATAGGCCGTATCACGCCTATCAAAGGCCATGTATATTTTATACGGGCTATGTCCAAGGTTGTAAGGCTTATGCCCAATGTAAAGGCTTTTATAATAGGTGATGCACCAGCTTCAAAGCCGAAATACAGACAAGAACTTGAGGTACTGGTAAGGCGCTTATCGCTTTCAAGGTATATTAGTTTTCAGGGCAGATGCGATGATATACCTAAAAGAATTACAAAACTTGACCTGGTAGTTATGCCTTCTGTCGGGGAGGAGACATTTGGCAGGTCGATCATAGAAGCACAGGCAACAGGCGTACCTGTAATTGCCAGTAGAATAGGCGGCATAATCGATATCATAAAAGACGGAGACAGCGGTATATTGGTCCCACCGAAAGACTGGAATGCTCTTTCAGATTCAATAATAAGGGTTCTTAAAGACAGAAATCTGCGAAATAGGCTTATTCAAAACGGAAGAAGAAATGTCGAAAAGAATTTTAGCCTTGAGCAGATGTATAAGAAGACTCTTAAAGTATATAATGAAGCACTTAGCCTCTTTAGGGTGCTTATTATCAAATGGAGTGCGCTTGGTGACATAATACTTTCTTTACCGGCATTAAAGGCGCTAAGAGATAAGTTCCCAAAGGCAGAGGTGACACTTCTTACAAGCAGTGCCGGAAGAGAGCTTTTGAGCCGATACGGTTATGTAGATGAATTTATGATATTCCAGAATAGGGAAGGCCTCGATGGAATTAAGGAGATTCTGGAGATCTCCTCTGAGTTAAAAAGGTCATCTTTTAATGTTTCTTTGGACCTACAGAATAATAAGAAGAGCCATCTTCTCTCGTTTCTATCTCTTGCCCCGCGCAGGATAGGATACAGGAGCAGAAAGCTCGATTTCTTTCTTAACGAAAGAATAGATGGTGCACGCGAAAAAATGCCGCCTCTCAAGCATCAATTTAGGCTGCTTAAACCTTTAGGCATAGAATCTATACCCAAGGCGTTGCCACTGGCTATATCAGATCAAGAAAGGGTTTATGCAGAGAGCCTGCTTACAGAGGGTTGGGTGGCCAAGAATCAGATACTGGTAGGAATAAATTGCAGTGCAAGCCAGAGATGGGAGACAAAGGCCTGGCCTATTGAGAAAGCAGCCAAACTATGTGACCTGCTTGCCCAGAAAAGAATCAGAGTATTAATAACCGGCACTAAAGAGGATAGGCCAACAGCCAAAAGGCTTCAGATGCTTTCACGAAGCAAGCCACTTGATCTTACAGGAAAGACTAATATAATCCAACTGGCAGCTATTATTAAAAGATGTAACCTCTTTGTCACTTCTGATTCAGCGCCTCTGCACCTGGCAGCGCTCTTAGGGGTTCCGTTTGTTACGCTCTTTGGCCCAACAGATCCAAAGCGGCATATAGAAGCTTGTCAAATGTGCCGAATAATATACAAAAGATTAAAATGCGCTCCCTGTTATAAGTCGAGATGCTCAACCAAAAAATGCATGGAGAAGATAACGCCGGAAGAGGTAAAGACAGCGGTTGTGGAACTGTTAAAAAAATGAATATACTATTATTGACTACACGGCTTAATTTAGGTGGTATAGGGATATATGTTACTTCGCTTGCGAAGGTCCTTAAGGACAGGGGAGAGAAGGTTATAGTTGCCTCAAGCGGAGGCAGCCTGGTAGCGAGGCTCGAGAAAGATGGCATAAGGCATATTGAGCTTGGCCTAAACACGAGTGCGGATATAGGCCCTCATACACTTATCAACTGCTTTAAACTCTCGCGTATTATAGACAACGAGAATATAGATATAGTACATGCGCATACAAGAGTAACGCAGGTAATAGCGAGCATCTTATATAGCAGCAAGAAGGCGCACTTTGTAAGCACATGCCACGGATTTTTTAAGAGGAGGCTTTCGAGGCGACTTTTCAAATGCTGGGGTGAGCGCGTAATAGCGATAAGCGATGCTGTTAGGCACCATGTTGTAAAGGATATGAGAGTTCCCAAAGAGAGGGTGAAACTAGTCTATAATGGTATAGACCTTAAGAGGTTTGCTAAGAACTATTCTGACGATGATAAGGTTATTATCAAGAAAGAGTATGGCCTAAAGGAAGTAAAGACAATAGGCATAATATCCCGGCTCTCGGATATAAAGGGCATCGAATATCTATTAGGCGCGTTTGCCAGGCTTTTGCTGAAATTTTCTGACCTTCAACTTCTCCTGGTAGGAGATGGTAAGCCGCGCTATGTTAAAAACCTGAAAAGACTGGCAAAGGCTCTTAATATAAGTGATAAGGTTATATTCCATAAAGCGGTTGAGGATACATCTATACCGCTTTCGGTAATAGATGTATTTTGCCTCCCCTCTATAAAGGAAGGCCTCGGGCTTTCAATCATTGAGGCAATGGTAATGGGGATTCCTGTGGTAGCCTCTGATGTGGGCGGGATATATACGCTTATAGATCATGGCAAGAATGGATTATTGGTGCAGCCTAAGGACGAAGATGCCTTAGCAGAAGCTATATCAAAGATCTTATTGGATGATTCCATGGCCAAGGATATGGGCCGCCTATCAAAGTCAATAGTTCATAGCAAATTTACACTGGATCTTATGTGCGATAAGATCTTAGAGGTATATAAGGAAGTGGTTACTAAATAACATGAGAAAGATTAACCGTCTATTTTTTATAGGCATAGTAATATTGTTTTTAATCGGGGGGTCCTATGCCTTCTTAAAGTCTATATACGTAGTCCCCGTACTGATGTACCATCATATCGACGAATACTCTGAGCAATCGAAGTTGAGTGTTTCCCCTGAGAGTTTTGAAAAACAGATGAAGTTCCTAAGAGAGCATAGGTATAATATAGTATCATTAGATGAGTTAGCAGAGTTGATCAAGTCTAAAAAATCGCTGCCCCATAAGACGATAGTTGTAACGTTTGATGATGGTTATAAGGATAATTATACAGAAGCCTTCCCTGCTCTCAAGAAGTATAATATACCTGCTGCGGTTTTTGTTGCAGCAAATAAGGTAGGAAGAGAAGGTTATATGGATTGGCAGGAGCTTGAGGAGATGGTATCTTATGGTGTAGGGGTGGGAAGCCATACACTCTCAGAATGTTATCTGCCGGATATAAAGGATAAAACAAAATTGCGCAAGGAGATATACGGTTCCCGTGAAATTATTAGATCTAAACTGCCGCAAGAGGCTTCCTTTATCGCTTATTGCTCAGGCGGGTTTAATGAAAAAATAAGGCAGATGGTTATAGATGCAGGGTATACCGGCGCATGCGCCACAAACCCTGGCAAGGACTATCCGGATGATGACATATTCGCGCTCAAGCGCGTGCGTATATCACGAACCTCTGATAACCTTTTCGTATTCTGGATCGAGTCCAGCGGCTTCTACACCTGGCTCAAAGAAATAAGAGATGAAGATTGATATGCAAAATGTAGCTGACAATTTCCGCAGGAACGTTCGGAAAACCCCACCGTGGTTTTCCTCACTCCGTGTTGCTGCTCGCTCTCGCCAAGAACTTGGCACGGGCGAACCATGGCCGCTCGCACCAACAAGGTCCTGCTCCAAATTGCCAGCCACATTTCGTATTGCAATAACAGCTCATTGTTTGCAGTGGTAGTGACATAAAAGCAGCCATAGCATTTTTTAGCATTTTTTAAAACAGTGCCAATGAGCGCGCCTTAGCGCGAAGCAAAAACTATGTCTGAGCCCATCGGTCGAAGACCGAAGGGCGAGTTGTTTTTGCCTGT
>JABMRG010000097.1 GCA_013202935.1 Candidatus Omnitrophota bacterium | reverse complement strand
GTCTGCGGTATCTCATCATCCCCAAAGCGTGGAAGATAGTGTTCACCTATAGCTTCGCAAACAGAATCATCTTCGCCGGAGACAGCAGCGTAATACTTGCCGACCGTTCCCTGAAGGCTTGGAAACTCACGCACCATCTGCGTAAGCAGGTCTGCCTTGCAGAGTGAAACGGCCCGCCCAAGGTATTTTTTCTCGTCGGGGTCAATCTTTATATAGTGTGTTAAAAACAGCGCTATATCCTTAACGCGCTCAACCTTATCTTTTAAAGTACCTAGCTCCTTATGAAAGATTACATCTTTTAAGCCTGCTGCTATCTTAGAGAGGTCTTTCTTGGTGTCAGCACCATAGAAGAAAAGTGCGTCTTTAAGCCTGGCATCAAGCACCTCTTCGTAGTGCTTTCGGATATTTCTTCTGCCCTTGTAGTTTCCGTTCAGGACAGCAACAAAACGATTGGTAAGGTTGCCTTGCTTATCCTTAAGGCAAAAAACCCTCTGGTGCTTTGCCATGCTAGCCAGGAGAACCTCTTTGGGAAGCTTTAGGTACTCTTCCTTAAACACGCCTTCAAGAAAAAACGGAAACTCGACTATATTATTGACTTCATCTAAGAGCGCGGGGTTCTCATGCCAGCGTTTCTTTTGTAAGAATGTAAGCAGTTTTTGCTTGCGCCGTTCATTATCCCAGACTACGTGATTCCTATCAAGCAGCCTAAAATATGAGCCTGCATCCCTTACCCTGATCTTATCCTTACCTAAAAATCTATGGCCGTGTGTTACATTACAAGATTGGATATCCCCTATGCTAAACTCGAGCAGCTCCTTACCAAAAAGAGCTAGAATCCAGCGTATTGGACGAGCAAATGTAACTCCTTTTTCATCCCAACGCATGCTCTTTGGAAAATCCAAAGATTTTATAACTTTGGGTAATAGGTCTTTCAAGACCTCCCCGTTCGATACGTTCTCCTTTTTTAGTATTACCCTCTCTTCTGTTCCGCTACTTCTCACCTCAACATCCTCTAAAGATGCGTTATTCTTGCCTACAAACGCCTCCAGCGCTTTTGTAGGCGTCCCGTCTTCACCATATGCTATCCTTTTGGGCGGACCTTCAATAACTATATTCTGATTAATAGGTATATCCTCACAATGAAGAATAATTCTGCGCGGCGTCGAATAGGATGATACCTTATCTACCCTTATATTCTGCGCCTCAAAAAGAGCCCTAACAGGGCTCTCCTTTTTGCATGAGAGCATATCAAGGATATGGTTAAAATATCCAGATGGTATCTCTTCAGTTCCGATTTCTAATAGTAGGTTTTCTGTACTCATTGTCGTTCCATATACAGCTTTGCACAGGTCTTGGCAAGCTCACGGACCCTCTTTATATAATAGGCTCTCTCGGTAACGCTTATTGCGCCTCGAGCATCAAGGAGATTAAAAATGTGTGATGTCTTCAGCATATACTCATAAGCTGGCAGCAATAATTCTCTTTTTATAAGATGCTGGGACTCCCTTTCATATGTATCAAAAAGACTTGTCGCCACATCAGGCTCAAGCGCCTCAAAATTAAAAGATGAACCTTCCTGCTCGCCCTTCTTATGGATGTCGCCGTATGTATAGCTTTTATTCCACTGGATATCAAATACATCATTCTTATCCTGCAAAAACATGGCAATTCTTTCTAAGCCGTATGTTATTTCGCAGGGTATAACCTTAAGCTCAAAACCGCCTATCTGCTGAAAATATGTAAACTGGGTAATCTCAAGGCTGTCAAGCCAGATCTCCCAGCCAAGGCCGCTTGCCCCTAAAGTCGGTGATTCCCAGTCATCCTCAACAAACCTGATATCATGCGCCTTTGGATTAATACCTATAGACTTAAGGCTTTTGATGTAGATATCCTGCACATCGTCGGGTGAAGGTTTTAAGATAACCTGATACTGGTAATAGCGTTGCATTCTTAAGGGGTTATCTGCATACCTGCCATCAGTCGGCCTGCGAGAAGGCTGAACATAACCAACCCTCCATGGTTCATCACCAAGAGACTTAAAGAATGTAAGCGGATGAAAGGTCCCTGCCCCAACCTCAATATCGTAGGGCTGAGCAATTAGGCACCCCTGGTTCTTCCAAAACTTATTAAGCTTCTCTATCAGATCCTGAAAATACATCCAATCCTCGCAATAGGGGACGTTTCACCCGCCCATAACCTATTTGGCAACAATGAGTTACGGCTGCGACCATTACACTTTTTGATACCGCTACAATCGCAAAAAAGTGTAATGACCATTTCCATAACCTCTTTCAATCTAAGGGGATGCAACCGAGTGAAACGTTCCCACCTGTTTTATGAAAGTTCTTGTTTTGAGATGCTCACCGAGGTGGTACTCGATAAATTTATCAATAAGCATTCTCAGCTCTTTAGATACTGTATTTGTTATTGTAAGGCGCCCTAAGTTTTCTACCTTATGCTTTCTTATCATGTTGATTGATGAAGCTGCCCCTTTAGACAACCTTATAGCCTGAATGTCAGAATCTGAGCAATCGCCACAGAGCAACCCGCCATTTCTTACACTAAAATAACCTTCTCTTCCTGGCCTCTTAGAGCAACCTGTACAAAAATCGAGGCTGGGCAAAAGCCCGGAATACTCAAGAAGCTTTAATTCAAACAGAATGATCCCACTATCAACAAACTTTTCGCGCGCTATAAAATCCAATATCCAAGCAAGCAAGTCATATGTCTCTGGACTTTTCTCCCCTAAGGGTGTAAACTTATCGACGAGCTCTAAGATATAATATGCCTTGATAACCTTGTCAAAATCTTCAGCAATCTCTGTGTAGGCATACTTTAAGTCACACTGGGTGACCATATAGGTATCTGTTCTTTGCTTTTCGTAATAAACAATATCAAACTTTGCAAATTCACGCAGGTATAAACCAAATTTTGCCTGCGGGCCACGCACGCCTTTTATAAGGCCTTTAATCTTGCCAAAATCCCTTGTGCAGAAAGCAACGATAGCACTCGTCTCTCTTATGTCTCTCTTTGCGAGAAGGATCGCCTCAGATTTTTGTATTGTCACTATTCGTATTCTGTTTTCGTGGTGGAGTTATTGTGCCAGCAGATATAACCACCTTCAGTGCTTCCTCAACGCTAAGATCAAGCGGTATTGCATCTTTCTTATCAAAAAGGACCAGCATGCCGCTTGTCGGATTGGGCGTAGTGGGAACATATATATTTATCAAACCATCCTGCCCTGCAGATTCCTGGAGGCTGCTCTTTGCCTCAGATGTAACAAATCCGATTGTAAATATCCCCTTCCTGGGATACTCTACTAAGACCACTCTCTTAAAACCACTCTTCCTTTTGCCCAAAAAGGCATTACTTATCTCCTTTATGGCGCCATACATCTTATTAACCATGGGAAGCTTATAGAGCAGCTTCTCGAAGAATGAAAACGTTCGTCTGATAATAAGCACACGGGTCATCAGGCCGATTAGAACAACTATAAATATAGCAGCCAGAAAAACTATTGTCTTTGCAAGAAAAAGCCCTTGCTCTTCTTCCAATATATGCGGACTAAGCCAAAGCACAACAGGATTAAGCATTACCTTATTAAGTTTGATAACAAGAAAACGAATAACAAAAATTGTTATAGTAATTGGTAGTATTACCACTATGCCTGCTATAAAGTTATCCCAGAAGAATCTTAAAAATTTTTTGAGCATCTCTTTTTCCTTATCCTTTATCCAGCTAATAAACGGTATATCACAACTGTTGCCAATATGCCTATAGCACTGCCTGCTATCACCTCAACTGCTGTATGGTAGTGCCGTGCTATCCTGCTCTGCGCGACCAGAAGAGCAAGTATAAATACTATAAATATCAGTAATGTATTATGCGAAATTAATGCAACCAGCATCCATACCGAGAACGCAACAGCAGAATGCCCACTCGGCATACCTCCCCTTAATGGGGTCCCTTTACGAAAAATCGTCTTGCCCATTATAACAAGACTTATAACGACAATTAGAATAATAAATGATATATGCCAGTCCGATTGACTCACCTTAAGTAGTTGGTAATTAAATAGCTGATATAATACATTATTTTTGAAGAAGAGAAGATACCCGATAATAACCGCACAAATTGATGCGATTAAAACTGCGCCAGCTGAAATATCCTTAACCCGCCTAACCCAGCGCGCATGGGATGCCTCAACATAATTTAGCATAATCTCCATGGCTGTGTTGAACATCTCAGATATTAATACCATTCCACAGATCAGAGATAATGCTATCAGCTCCATCCTTGTAAAGTTTAGATAGATACCTAAAAGCAGCACAAGCACAGCGAGCAGAAAGTGGATACGCATATTCCTCTGAGTCTTTATAACATATAGAAAACCTTCTATAGCTGCGTTAAAACTATCTATAATAGTATGCACCTTGGCCTTCTGCTGGTTCATAGTCTTTTTAATGCCTGCTCTTCCTTTTTGCGCATCTTCTCTTTCTCTTTGCTACTCTTATCACTGAATCCTAAAAGATGCAATATCCCATGCGTTATGCATAAGTTTAATTCTGAAGAAAAACTATTCTTATAGGCCCTGGCATTTTCCTTTGCTACCAAAGGAGCAATAATTATATCACCTAGATAAAGGTCTCTTGCCCCCTTAAACGTCCTGCCTCTATAGCCAAGAGCAATTACATCTGTAAAAGCGCTCTTATCAAAATACCTCTTGTTGAGCCTTCTTATCTTATATTTGCTTACAAAGGTTATACTAAGCATGCTCTCAGGTGGCAGCTTTAGTATACCAGCGATATTTTTTGCAGTGGCCTTTACCTCTTTTAGGTTAAGCCTTGCCTCTCTTTGCTCGTTTGCTATTATTATTTCCATGCTTAGCAGTAGTTTTGCTGGGGTATTCAATACGCGAGTGGTATATCCCTGTGAGTATCTTGACAAAACTATCGGAAATCTTGCTGATATCCTTCAAGGTTAGCTCGCATTCATCCAGTTGCCTGTCTATAAATTTATTATTTATGATCTTTCGCACTAACTCTTTTAACCGCTGAGGTGTTGGATTCTGCAATACTCGTGATGTTGCCTCAACAGAATCAGCAAGCATTACAATGGCAGACTCTTTTGTCTGGGGTTTTGGGCCTGGATACCGAAATGCCTCTTCGCTTACCGGCTCTGTATCCTGGGTCTTCTCAACCGCCTGGTGGAAAAAGTATGTAACAAGCCCAGTGCCATGGTGTTGCTCAATAATATCCTTGATGACATTTCCCAGGCTGTGCTTCTCTGCCAGTTCTACCGCGTCTTTTACATGGTTTGTAATAATGAGTGAACTCATCGACGGAGACAGTTTCTCATGCAGATCTGATGGGACCTGCTTGTTTTCAGCAAAATATTCTGACTTGGCAATCTTTCCTATATCGTGATAGTAAGATCCGACACGAGCAAGCAATGGATTTGCCCCTATGGCATCTGCTGCTGCCTCTGCGAGGTTGCCTACTACCATACTATGGTGGTATGTCCCGGTAGCATTGGTCACCATCTCTTTTAAGAGCGGGTGGTTTAAGTCCGATAATTCAAGGAGTTTAATGTCTGTTGTAATCTTAAATAGTGATTCGATGGCTGGAAGAAGAAGCATTGTAATTGCAGCTGCCGTAAGGCCGCTTCCAATACCCCATAAACCCTCTTTTATAAATATAGAAAGCTCAAAATTCGATATTATGCCCATTGCGCAGATGGTGATAAAATTCAGCACTCCTACGTACAGGCCGGATCTTATAATCTGGTTGCGCTTCCTTGCCTTATATATTGTGCATATCGCTGAGATACCACCAACCATGGAAACAAGGAATATATTAAACTTGGCTCCAGCGATAAGAGCTACTACTACAGCTGCCGCTATAACGACTATCGCTGCAACGTTTCCGCCTACAAGCAGCGTAAGCAGCATGGATATAGATGCAACAGGAATAAAGTAACTGGGAAGCGGTGATGATACGATAATGCGCGCAGATACTGCAACAAGAAAAATAAGTATACCTATTAGAAACAGGAGTTTGTCCTGGCTGAATACCTTAGGCTCGAAAAACTTCAGGTATATAAACATAAGAAATACCAAAAGAGATACAATTACAAGAATACCGGAGAGCTGTGAATATGTATCAGTCTGGACCTGAGACCTGCTAATCTCATCAAGTTGTATAATATGGTCTTTTGTAACACGCTGGCCCTTCCTGATAACCGTCTCGCCTTCTGACCTTTCAGATGCTATGTAGATAGGCTCAATTGACAAGACTGCTTCCTTCTTTGCGGACTCTGTCTTATCTGAACTGAACAAAAGATTTGGTTCTACCCAACCTGATAAGGCTTTATTAAGTGCGGCCTTTATCTTATTATCTTCTATTTCGTATTTTATTAAGGAAGGTTTTATGATCTTGCTGGGATCTTTTGCATTATAAAGCCCGTCTAGGCTCTCGGTTATTATCTCTTTTCTCGGCCCTTGATATATCGAAATCTCACTCTTGCCAGAATCGATAATACTTTTTTTAGTTTCATCAGATATTATATATTTAAAATATATCTTCTCTAATATGTTCAATGTCTTGGCCTTTAATGAATCTATATCAGGATAATCTAACAATACCCTGATATCTCCTGTAGTAACAGCAAGCCCTATCTCTTTCTCCAGGTTGTTCAGGTAATCGTCAGTAATTTCCGTAATGGCTTCCTTAGCTGATATTAACCTGTCAAAAAATGCTACAGCAGCTGCCTTTGCCTTTTCAAGGGGTCCTGTATCTACCTCGTAGATATCCAAGACACCTTCTGCAGCAGAATCCTGTTTAGCCTGTGTGCTCTCCTGGTCTATGCCGGAGTTGTAACTGAAATCAAAAGGCGCATATATGTCAGTTATAGCAATATCGCCTTCATTAAGAATTGTCCTTATTGGAAGCTTGCCAGAATAGATAACGCCTATAATCATAAGGCTTATAAGCGTAGCTATTGCACCCCTTCGCACGCCTTTTGTGATAAGATGCTTCTTTCTTTCCTCATCGGTCCTTAGCGGCCTCTGCAGCTTTTTCATCCTGAATAATGTCTTCTTGATTAAAGGGCTCATTTCTTAGACTCCAGGTTCTCATATGCCTGAATAATACGCTGCACAAGCTCATGCCTGACTACATCATGCCCTGTAAGTGAGATCACCTTTATTCCATCAATATTCTTGAGTATATCCTTTATCCCCATAAGGCCTCTTGCTTTTCCACCCGGCAAGTCACTCTGTGTGATATCACCAGTAATAACTGTCTTTGAATCAAAACCCAAACGGGTTAAGAACATCTTCATCTGCTCAGGCGTCGTATTCTGTGCCTCATCCATAATAATAAATGAGTCGTTTAAAGTTCTTCCGCGCATGTATGCCAAAGGAGCTACCTCTATAACACCGCTTTCAAGAAACTTGTGTATCCTGTCAGCCTCCATCATCTCATAGAGCGCATCATATAATGGCCTGAGGTATGGGCTTACCTTGTCATAGAGATCCCCTGGCAAAAACCCCAGACTCTCCCCTGCCTCAACAGCAGGGCGGGTAAGGATAATTCTACTTACCTCATTTCTTCTAAGCGCAGAAACCGCCATCGCCATAGCAAGGTATGTCTTTCCTGTTCCTGCTGGGCCTATGCCGATCACGATATCATGTTTTCTTATGGCATCAACATACTCTTTCTGCCCTTTAGTCTTTGGGGCAACAAAGAGCTTTTTGGATGGAACCTCTATCCTCTCTCCATATAAGTCATCCAACTCAAGCGATTCATCGCCAGATAGCGTCTTTATAAAATACTCGATCTCCGCACCTCTTACACCTTTGCCTGAGCGGACAGACCCTAGTAACTGTTCAAAAACGTGGCTTGCTTTTTCGGCCGCTTTCTCATTACCGGTTATGGTAAGGTTTTCAGCACGGGCTACTATCTTTACGCCACAGGCCTTTTCAATTGTCCTTATATGCTCGTCATGGTTTCCAAAAAGCAGTCGCGCTTCTTCGTCATTGTGCAGCTTAAAGGTCTTATCCATTATTTTATATATTGCGACTCTATCTCGCCAAGATCCGGAATCCTTATTACAGTGCCTGGCTTTATCCTGGCAGGGTCTTTTATCTTGTCTGAATTTGCCTCATAAATAAGTGTCCATTTATGCGCCTTACCATAAAAACGCTTCGCTATATGAGAGAGCGTGTCTCCATCCTTTACTGTATATTCTGCATAAACAGGTGCCAGGGCCTCTTCTTCAAATAGCGGCTCATCTATTATAAAGTCTTCTTCATACTCATATACACTCGGTTCCGGCCTTCTAGAGACAGCCGGCTCAGGTTCTCTCTCGCGGCTATATGTAATCTCATCCTCAACACCGCCGCTCGTCATATAGCCTCGGTTTCCTGCTGCCGCTCTATCCTCTGTCCGTTCTCTCTTGGCATCTCCTTTTTCTGTGCCTTCTGCTCGCTTGGGAAGGCTCTTCTTAAACTCCTGCCATGTTGGAACCTCAATCTGTATATCTATATACTCCCTTGTTGTTGCTCTATCAGTATATTCAACCGGCGCATCCCCTGAAAGGTAACCCTGATTTCCAGATGGCTCCTGGTCAACCCTCTCCCTCACAACCTTCTTCGCTGTCACGCAACCTGCCAGCGAAATTGACACAATACCTATTAGTACCAAAAATACAATCCTTCTCATATCCTCCTCCTTCTTTTGGGAACGTTTCACTCGCTCACAACCCATTAAGCAGTAATAAGTTATGAAACTCGTCATTACACTTTTTTTAATGAAAACAGCATCAAAAAATGTAATGGTCACAGCCATAACTCATTACTATCAAATAGATTAGGGACGAGTGAAACGTTCCCTAATCTTTTATGTCAAGGCCGAGCTCATCAAGCTGCTTGTCCGATATGCCTGATGGAGCCTTTGTCAATGGACATATTGCTTTTTGGGTCTTTGGAAAAGCGATTACCTCTCTTATTGATTCACAACCGCAAAGCATGGCAACAAGCCTATCCAGGCCGATAGCAATGCCTCCATGTGGCGGGGCACCAAAAGAGAGCGCATCTGTTAAGAACCCAAACCGCATCTTCGCCTCTTCCTTATCTATGCCTATTGTCTTGAATATCTTATCCTGCATATCTTTTCTGTGTATTCTTATGCTGCCACTTGCTATCTCAGCGCCATTAAAAACAAGGTCGTATGAGCGGGCTTTTATCTTGCCCAGGTCTGAATCAAAATACTTCACATCCTCGTCAGAGAATGAGGTAAACGGATGATGCTCAGACTCCCAGCGCTTTTCTTCGTCATTATACTTGAATAAAGGAAAATCGCTAACCCACAAAAAATCATAGATATCTTTCTTTATCAAACCCTCTTCTGCTGCCAGCTTACTGCGAAGCCTGGTTAATACCTCATTGGTTAACCCTTTCGCACCTGCAAGGATAAGTATATAGTCCCCAGGCCTTGCTTCAAACTTCTCTTTAATCAGCTTCTTCTCAGCCTCATTGAAAA
Source organism: Candidatus Omnitrophota bacterium (assembly GCA_013202935.1). Taxonomy (GTDB): domain Bacteria; phylum Omnitrophota; class Gorgyraeia; order JABMRG01; family JABMRG01; genus JABMRG01. The sequence continues at coordinate 1,445 of JABMRG010000097.1, read as the reverse complement.
ATTTAGCAACTGGGCCCGAGAGGTCTTTATCCTCAACCTTAAAATATGCAAGGCCACCTGATCCTTGAGACTTTACATAATCTGTCAGCGCATCTATCCTGCTTCTCGGCATCTCTTTAGGCTTTTTGAGATTTAGCCCCTTGACAATGCCGGATGAGGCAATGGCCTGCTTAAATACATTGAATCCACAAGACGCAAGATCCTGGCTTAGATCTACCATCTCCATAGCATACCTTCTATCTGGTTTATCGCAACCAAAGCGGTTCATGGCATCACCATGGCTTAATATATCAAAAGGTATCTTTAGCTCATAATCAAGGGCTTCTTTAAATATTATCTTTAGGAGCCCCTCTATAATGGTAAATATATCCTTCTCTTCAACAAATGACATCTCAATATCGAGCTGGGTAAATTCTGGTTGACGGTCTGCACGCAGGTCCTCATCCCTGAAACACTTTGCTATCTGGAAGTACTTATCAAGGCCACTTACCATCAAGAGCTGCTTAAAAAGTTGCGGGGACTGCGGAAGCGCAAAGAACTTACCTTGGTTTACACGGCTTGGGACAAGGTAGTCACGCGCTCCTTCAGGTGTTGATTTTGTAAGAATAGGCGTCTCTACCTCAATAAAGCCTTTCTTGTCAAGATAGTCCCTCATAATCTTGCAGACCTTATGGCGCAATACGAGATTCTTCTGCATTGCAGGCCGGCGAAGATCGAGATAACGGTACTGATAGCGCACATCCTCTGAAAGCTCCGCATCATCTGCTATCTCAAACATCGGCGTTTGTGAGGTGTTGAGGATATTGAGCCCTGAAACAGCTATTTCTACTTCGCCTGTCAGCATCTTCTTATTTATTGTGCCTTCAGGCCTCTTTCTTACTTTTCCCTTTACCTGTATAACAAACTCATCCCTTAGGCCTTCGGCCTTCTTGTGGAGGGCCTTATCATCCTCCGGATTAAATACTATCTGTGTTAAACCTTCACGGTCACGTATATCTATAAATATAAGATTTCCATGGTCTCGTCTCGTAGCAACCCAGCCAGCGAGTGTTGCCTCTTTGCCTAGATCTTTCTTGCTCAATTCACCACATGTATGTGTACGTAACATAACCTATACCTTTTGTCATTGCGAGGCACGAAGTGCCGAAGCAATCTCGTTAAGCTTAACTTTCTTTTCTGAACCATCCTTCATGTCCCTGATAAGGCAGGATCCTGCTTTTAGCTCATCATCTCCCAATACAATAACATGCCTCATATTTATCTTATCAGCATATCTCATCTGCGCCTTAAGGGATTTTTTCTGATAATCTATCGCTGTTACAATACCTGAGCTTCTTAGCTTACATAGCAGGCTAAAGCCTTTCTTATAAGCTTCCTCTCCTATAGTCGCAAGGAATACTCCCTTTCGATCCTCTCCAGCCTTCTCTTGCAAATAGCTTGCAGGC
>JABMRG010000096.1 GCA_013202935.1 Candidatus Omnitrophota bacterium | reverse complement strand
TTAATATTAAAGAATTTCTCAGCACCAAGGTCTGAGCCAAATCCACTCTCCGTGACAACATAATTGGCCAGTTTTGATGCCATAATTGTAGATATAATGCTGTTTGCGCCATGAGCAATATTTGCAAAGGGCCCGCAATGGACAAAGCAAGGTTGCCCCTCAATAGTCTGCACAAGGTTTGGCATCATAGCATTTGTTAAAAGCGCGCTCATAGCACCTACAGCAGAGAGTTTTTTTGCTGTAATGGGCCTTTTCTTCTTGTCAAAGGCGACTATAATCTGTGAAAGCCTCTTCTTTAAATCGGTCATATCTTTGCTCAAGGCAAGTATTGCCATTACTTCAGAAGCGGCTATTATGTCAAAACCGCTATGGTAAGCTGCTTTCTCATTTATCTTAAAGTTTATCCTTCTCAGTGTCCTGTCGCTTATATCTATTGTGCGCCTTAGGAGTATATTGCGAGGGTCTATCTTAAGTTTATTTTTAAAATATATATGGTTATCGAGCATTGCACAAAGAAGATTATTGGCACCTGAAACCGCATAGCCATCCCCTGTAAAATGGAGGTTGATATCCTCCATAGGTATTACCTGGGAATATCCACCTCCGCAGGCACCTCCCTTTACACCAAACATAGGGCCTAAGGAAGGTTCCCGAAGACAGAGTATCGCTTTTCTTTTTAGCTTACCGAGTGCTTGAGTAAGGCCTATGGCTGTTGAGGTCTTTCCTTCGCCGTATTTGGTGGGAGTCATACAGGTTACCAGAATAATTTTTCCGTTCGGTTTGTTCTTGAGCCTTGTAAGTAGAAATGGTGAGACCTTAGCAATATGATTACCGTGCGGTATTATCTCCTCGCTTCTTATGCCTGCGACTTTTACAATCTCTGATATCTGTTTTGGCCTTATACGCTGGGCTATATCTATATCTGACATTGCTTAACTCCTCACTGTAAAACTACGCCGATGTATTGGTGAGAAACCTTTCTCCTTTATAATAGTTCTATGTTCTTTCGTACCATACCCCTTATGCCTGTTGAAACCATAACCTGGAAAAATCGTATCGTAATAGCTTAAAAGCCTGTCTCTAGTCACTTTCGCGATAATAGAAGCACAAGCAATGGCAAGGCTCCTCTGGTCACCTTTTACTATTGTTATTTGAGAATATCCCAGCCTAAGCCTTGTGCACCCATCAATAAGCAAAAGTCCTGGTACTATATCCAGATCGAGTACCGATCTTTCCATCGCCATTATAGAGGCGTTATGTATATTCACACTATCAACGATATCTTCTGGTACTATGCCTATGCCGATATGCGCCTTTTCCAGAATCTGAGTATATGCTGCTTCTCTTTGCAATTGACTCAGCTTTTTTGAATCATCTATTCTAACTGTAAAGTCGAAGTCTTTCAATACTACAGCAGAAGCAACAACAGGACCTGCAAGAGGCCCTCTTCCAGCTTCATCAACTCCTGCTATACACTTAAAGCCTTCTGCCTGGGCCTTTCGGTCCTCAAGAAACCGCTTGCTTCGCAGCAAGCCAGAAGGTTCCTTGATAGCCCTATACTTTCCTATGCTATCAAGAAACCGCTCGTGCCGCAGCGAACCAGAAGGTTCCTTGGTAGCCCTATGCTCTCCTATGCTATCAAGAAACAGCTGGCTTTTCAATCTCTTTTGAGGCAGATGAGATCTTCTCATCAACTTTGGTCTTCTTTCCGATCTTTTTCCTAAGATAATACAGCTTTGCCCTCTTCACTTTTCCTTTTCTTATAACCTCCACCCTGTCAATTGCAGGTGTATGTAAAGGAAAAATCCTCTCAACACCTTCACCATAAGATATACGCCTTACTGTAAATGTGGCCCTTGTGCCTGAGCCTTTCTTTCCTATGACTATACCCTCGAAGGCCTGCAATCTCTGCTTGCCTTCCTCTATGATCTTAAGGTATACCCTGACCGTATCTCCTACAGAAAATTTAGATACATCTTTCTTGAGATATTTTGATTCGACCGTCGTGATCTTGCTCATTTTTTCCTCCTATTATTCTACTTCCAGCTGCCTAATATGTTTTATTAAATCAGGCCTTGTTTTTATAGTCTTAATTATAGATTGAATCTTGCGCCATCTATTAACAGAATTATGATTACCTGAAATTAGTGCGTCAGGAACTCTATTATTTCTATAATCTGCAGGGCGTGTATAATGGGGATATTCTAGTAACCCATCGCTAAAAGACTCTTCATGAGTCGACTTCTCATCACCCAGCACGCCTGGTATCAGTCTTGCAACAGAATCTATGAGTACCATAGCGGGCAGTTCTCCCCCTGTTAAGACATAATTGCCTATAGAAATCTGTCTATCGGCTATGCCTCTTAAGCGTTCGTCTACCCCCTCGTAATGGCCGGAGATTAATATCATCTCTTTTATCTTCGAGAGTTCAACAGCAACTCCCTGGTCTAAAACTTCGCCCTGGGGGCTCATCATAATAACCTTTCCAGCTTTGGATCTTTTCTTTATAGCCTTAAGCGCATCCATAACAGGCTGGCATGTAAGTACCATGCCAGGGCCTCCTCCAAACGGCCTATCATCTACCTTACGATGTTTATCATCAGTGTAATCCCTTATATTATGCATGCGAATCTTAAGCTTTTTAAACTTCTGGGCACGCTTAATAATAGACTCGAGAAGCACTGCCTCAAACATCTTAGGAAAAAGAGTTAAGACGTCTATAGTCATGCTCATTAATAATAAAACCTATTATGCCTTATTCTTCTTGATAATACTCTTAATAGTATCGCTCACCTCTACACCTACGCTAAGCCAATAATCCGCTCTATCCTTATTAAGCTTAACAAGAGGCGGGTTCTGAGAAGGATCATAAAAACCCAGTTCCTCAATAGCCCTTGAGTCTCTACCAGCGCTTCTGTCACAGACTATTATCTTGAAGTGAGGCTTTCTCTTTGTACCCATCCTTTTTAGTCTTATCTTTGCTGCCATCTTATTCTCTTACCCTCCTTATTTTTGCTCCTAGCTTTGAAAGTTTGCCTTCCATGTCTCTATACCCTCTATCGAGATGGTATATCCTCGAAATTTGAGTTTCTCCTTTTGCAACTAAGGCACCTATCCCCAGGGCTGCTGATGCCCTCAGATCAGAAGCCATAACTTCTGCGCCGCTTAGGCTCTTAGCCCCCTGTATAATTGCGCTTTCACCCTCTAAACTTATCTGTGCGCCCATCCTGTTAAGTTCGCCTATGTGCATAAACCTCTCTGGGTATATTTTCTCCGTAATTATACTTATCCCCTTTGCTGTCGACATGAGGGCCATAATCTGCGCCTGAAGGTCTGTAGGAAATCCCGGAAATGGCAGAGTTGTAACATCAATCGCCTTCAACCTACGAGATGCCCTGACTCTTATAGCACCTTTAGACTTATTAGTTATAACTGCGCCTGCCTGTATCAACTTATCTACCAGAGAGCCCATATGCTTAATCTCTGCTCTTTTTACAGTAACATCCCCTCTTGTCGCACATGCTGCAACCATATATGTACCAGCTTCAATCCTATCAGGTATAACAGTATGATTTGCGCCATGCAACTTTTTCACACCTTCAATCTCTATCGTGTGTGTCCTTTCACCTTTTATCTTGGCACCCATCTTTATAAGAAATTCGGCTAAATCGACTATCTCAGGCTCAGTCGCAGCATGTTCTATAATAGTCTTTCCCTTAGCTAAGGTTGCGGCCATCATAACATTGGCTGTTGCCAAGACTGAGGAGCCAAAGGCGCCTCCTAAATATATTGAAGCCCCTCTTAAGCCCTTTGTCTTTGCTATCAAGTATCCATGCTCTACTTTTGCATCTGCACCTAAGGCCTTTATACCCTTTATATGCAGGTTGATAGGGCGTGGGCCTATAATACATCCTCCCGGAAGTGAGACTTTTGCATGGTGCAATCTCGCCAGAAGAGGGCCAAGCACACATATAGAGGCCCTCATGGTACTCACATACTTATAGAGTGCTGTGTATCCTTTATAGCCGTTGGGCTCTATCTCAAGCACGCCATCTGAAAAACTTACCCTTACATTAAAAGAGCGCAAGATCTTTATCATTGTAAATACATCACTTAAGAGTGGGACATTCTTAATAACGGACTTACCATCGGACAAAAGAGTAGCTGCCATTATCGGTAAAGCTGCATTCTTTGAACCGTCTATCTCAACTTCTCCTGTAAGACGTGCTGGGCCTTCTATAATTAGCTTATCCATCTTTTTGGGCTGTTATAACTCTTCCTATATTGTTTAAGTCTTTAAATATTCTTATATCCTTAAAATCACTGTGGAATGCTATTAATTCCCTCAGCTCTTTATCTTTTCCGTCTGGAAGTTCTAATGCTATAAACCCATTCTTTTTTAAAAACGACGGGGCTTTCTTTAATATATGATTGTAGAATTCCAATCCATCTTTACCGCCATCCAATGCCTTTTCTGGCTCTCTCCTGACCTCAGATGAAAGATGCTCAATCTCATCAGAACTGATATATGGCGGGTTTACAACTATTATATCAAAGCGGTTACGATAAGACCCTGGTATGTCAAAAAGATCGGACTTAATAAACTTTATCCTGTCATAAACTCCGTTTAGCCTTGAATTTTTCTTGGCTGTATATAGCGCATCATCAGATATATCAGAACTGATTATTTTACAACGACTTAGCGCTTTTGTCAATGATATAGCTATATTGCCTGAACCTGTACAGAGGTCATATATTAGAGGCAGGCTCTTGGCATCCTGCATGCTATGCTGTATAAGAAGGCCTATAACAACATCTACCAGTATTTCGGTCTCAGGGCGGGGGATAAAAACCCCCTCTTTTATGAACAGCTCATTGCCATAGAAATGCACTTTGCCAGTTATATATTGTAAGGGTTCACCATGGACTCTTCTTATTACCATATTTTCGAGACAATCTATATGCTCTTTGGTAAGCTTCATATCTTTGGTATAGAGGTCTATGATTCGGCAACCGAGTATGTGGCTCAGCATAACCTCTGCATTTACACGACTTGAGCTTATGTCGTGTTTATCAAACCTTGAAATAAGTTCTGTAACAGTGTTATTCACCTTGAGTCTTTTCCAATTTTGCTTTTTTTTCAGCTAGTATAAGCTCTGAGATTATCTCATCTAGCTCGCCTTCTAGTATGCCTTCGAGCTTATGTAATGAGAGATTAATACGATGGTCTGTAACACGTCTGTCGGGAAAATTATAAGTCCTTATCTTCTCACTCCTGTCACCTGAACCAACCTGTATCTTTCTGTCCTGGGAGATCTTCTGCATCTGCTCCTGCCTTCGCTTATCAAAAAGCCTTGATCTTAAAACTTTCATAGCCTTTGTCTTATTTTTAAGCTGTGAACGTTCGTCCTGACATGTGACAACTATGTCTGTTGGTATATGTGTTATGCGAACAGCAGAATCTGTGGTATTTACACTTTGTCCACCATGGCCGCTTGAGCGGTATACATCCACCCTTAGATCCTTTTGGTCTATCTGGAGATCAACCTCCTCTGCTTCAGGGAGCACGGCAACAGTTACAGCAGATGTATGTATCCTGCCAGAGGCCTCTGTAGTCGGTACACGCTGGACACGGTGTACTCCGCTTTCAAATTTAAGCCTCTTATATACAGCATTTCCCTCTACAGAAAATATAACCTCCTTTATTCCTCCTGCTTCAGAACCAGATGTATTCATCAGGTCAACCTTCCAGTTGTTACGTTGTGCATACTTAGAATACATCCTGAAAAGTTCTGCTGCAAACAAAGATGCCTCAAGCCCTCCTGTCCCTGCTCGTATTTCCATAATAATATTACGTCTTGAGTCAGGGTCCTCCTCAACCAGCATCTCTTCCATCTCATGTTTGAGGCTTTTCTGTTTTGCCTTAAGCTCGTCAATCTCTGACCTTGCCAGATCTATAAATTCTCTGTCGTGTTTCTCTTTCAGCAGCACCTCTAGGTTCTTTATCTCTGACTCAGCAGAGCTATACTCCTTATATTTCTTCAGTATAGGAGAAAGGGATGCGAGCTCCTTAGCATACTTCTGACAAAGGGCTCTATTCTTTAAGACCTCATGGTCAGAAAGAAACTTTTCTAATTCTTCAGCTCTTTTTTTCTTATTTTCAAGCGATTCTATCATTTCTTGCCGTATTTCTTCATAAACTTCTCAATCCTGCCTGCTGAATCCAGAAGCTTATGCTTACCAGTAAAGAACGGGTGGCATTTGGAACAGATCTCTACCTTTACGTTGGGCTTGGTAGAACGGGTATGTATAACCTCTCCGCATGCACATGTTATTGTTGTCTCTTTATACTCCGGATGGATCTTTTCTTTCATTTTCTCTTTTCTCCTTTTTATTGGTTCATACTTAATAAGAATTCTGCATTAGTCTTTGTCTTACTGAGCTTCTCGATAAGAAGCTGCATCGACTCATCAGAGGGAAGTTCATTCAATACCTTACGCAGTATCCAGACCCTTTTAAGCTCTTCTGGATCAAGGAGTAGCTCCTCTTTTCTTGTATTTGACCTTTTTATGTCTATTGCAGGATATATTCTTTTTTGGAACAGGGTCCTGTCAAGTTGAAGTTCCATATTTCCTGTACCCTTAAACTCCTCGAATATAACCTCATCCATTCTGCTTCCTGTATCTACCAGGGCTGTGGCTATAATTGTAAGCGAACCACCCTCTTCTATGTTACGCGCCGCGCCCAAAAACCTCTTTGGCTTATGGAGCGCGTTTGAATCTACACCGCCTGAAAGTATCTTACCACTATGCGGCACAACAGCATTGTATGCGCGTGCAAGCCTTGTTATGCTATCAAGCAATATAAGGACATCCTTCTTCTGCTCAACAAGCCTCTTTGCCTTCTCAAGCACTATATCTGCTACCTGCACATGCCTTTCAGCAGGCTCATCAAATGTAGAACTTATAACCTCGCCCTTTACTGAGCGCTGCATATCAGTAACTTCTTCAGGCCTCTCATCTATGAGAAGCACTATAAGGATCGTGTCCGGGGCATTTTTGGTAACAGCATTTGCGATCTTTTGCATTATTATCGTCTTTCCGCTATATGGCGGCGCTACTATCATGCCACGCTGGCCCTTGCCTATCGGCGTGAGAAGGTCCATAATCCTGGTCGTAGCATCTTTAGGATCAGTCTCAAGCAAAAACCTCTCTGTGGGATAGAGGGGGGTCAGATTTTCAAATAAGATCTTATCTTTAGCCTTCTCAGGATCAGTAAAGTCGACCTGTTCGACCTTTAAAAGGGCGAAGTATCTCTCTCCCTCTTTTGGCGAACGTATCTGCCCATGAACAGTATCGCCGGTCTTTAGGTCAAACTTTCTTATCTGGCTTGGCGATACATATATATCGTCAGGACATGGCAGGTAGTTGTAATTTGGCGACCTTAAAAAACCAAATCCGTCGGGAAGAACCTCCAAAACGCCTCCGCCACTCATGACACCTTCCCTCTTTGTCTGTGACTGGAGTATCCTGAATATAAGGTCCTGTTTCTTAAGGCCTGCTACGTCATTAATTTTCAAGTCGTGTGCCACCTTGGACAATTCTGCGACTTTCATCTTTTTAAGTTCTGCGGCATCAATATTCATCTTAGGTCTCCTTTTTTATTTTTTTTGTTATTTTCCTACACTTCTGTTTTAGTTCTTTTAAACTTCCTCCATTATCTATAATATAATCCGCATAACCTACCTTCTTGTATAAAGGCATCTGATGCTGTATGCGGCATAGTGCATCGTTCTCTTTTATGCTCCTATTGTTACACGCCCTCTCAATCTGCAATAATAACGATGAGATAACTACAATTATTATGTCACATTTTTTATAAAATTTAGACTCAATCAACAATGGGCCATCTACTATTGCAATTCTTTCTCTTGTTCCACCCTGTATAATACTAATCTGTTTTCTTATAGCCTCTATTATAAAAGGATGTGTTATATCGCATAACTTTTTTAAATTAGGCCTGCTGGAAAATGCTCTTCTCGCCAGACTTGACTTATCTATTGTGCCATTCTTATTAAGGATGTCCTTTCCAAAGCCCTTAATTAGAGACTTGTATACAGGGCTGTTTTTTTTCAAAGCTATATTAGCAACCTTATCAGCATCTATTATCTCTGCTTTTAAGCTGGATGCTATATATTTTGCAGCTGTAGATGTGCCTGTGGCCAGGCTTCCTGTAATACCGATTATCATATTTTCACTTCCTCGTGGGGACATATCTCGTTCGTATAATACCTAGAACCTGAGAGATGTGTCCCCTTGCTGATCACAAATGTGTCCCCTTGCTGATCACAAATGTGTCCCCTTGCTGATCACAAATGTGTCCTCACGCTAACTGACTCATATAGTTTCGTGTACTCCTTCGCAGACATATCCCATGAGTAATCATACTCAGATATCTTCTTAAGCAGCCTATTCCATTTATCTTTCTCTTTATATACTGATATTGACCTCTTTATAGCATCTAAAAGATGGCTTGGGCTGCAATCATCAAAGATAAAGCCATTGCCCTCTTCTGTATCGGGATTATATTCAAAAACAGTATCAGCCAATCCGCCTGTCTTTCTTGCAACAGGCACAGTCGCGTATTTGAAACTTATAAGCTGGCCCAAACCACAAGGTTCATAACGCGATGGCATAAGGAATATATCGCTTGCTGCATATATCCTCTGTGCTAGAAGGGCATCATATGTCAGATTAATAGATACATTATTCTTATGCTTTTTGGCAACCTTTTCAAATATCTTATGGTATCTCTCTTCACCTGTTCCAAGCAGTACAAATCCTATATCCATATCGCAAAGCTCTGCTACTATCTCCGCTAATATATCATACCCCTTCTGCTCAGCAAGTCGCCCCACTGTTCCTATCAATGGCCTTTTCCTTTCTATATTAAGGCCTATATCTGAAATAAGTTTTTCTTTATTGATATATTTATCCTCTATAGAATCAGGGCCATAGTTCTTATAAAGCGTCTTATCTGTTACAGGATCCCATATCTCATAATCTATACCATTTAAGACACCGTAGAGGTCTTTGCTTCTTTCCTGTAAGATTCCTTCCATGCCACAGCCGAATTCTTTGGTCTGTATTTCCTTTGCATATGTAGGGCTTACTGTGGTAAGTATATCTGCAAAATTCAAGCCCCCTTTTAATAGGCTGAACCTGCCGTAATATTCCAGGCCTTTTATATCAAAGAGCTCACTAGGCAATTCTGTCTTAGGCCACTGGTCTTTTTCAAAAGCGCCTGTATAAGCAAGGTTATGTATAGTAAATACTGTCTTTATATCGTTAAAAAAATTATCATCTTTATATAGAGTCTTCAAATATACTGGAATTA
>JABMRG010000095.1 GCA_013202935.1 Candidatus Omnitrophota bacterium | reverse complement strand
ACGTGCCTGTCCACATCCTCGATAAGCCCGACCATGCCAACCATCGGCGTAGGGTCTATTGCGCCCTTAGGATTTTCATTATAGAAGCTGACGTTTCCGCTTATAACAGGGGTATTAAGTGTAGCGCACGCCTTGGAAAGCCCTTCAATACACTTTGCAAACTGCCAGTAGTTTTCAGGCTTCATCGGGTTTCCAAAATTCAGGCCGTCAGTAATCGCAAGCGGCCTTCCGCCTGAACAGACGATATTCCTTGCTGCTTCAGCTACTGCCATCATTGCACCATTAAAAGGATTGAGGTAGCAGTACCTGCCATTGCAATCGACGCTTATAGCCAATGCCTTCTTAGTCCCCTTGATTCTAATCACGGCAGCGTCTGAACCAGCACCTACTGTCACGGCATCTTTATCAATAGCTGTAAACTTTTTATACTGAGATTCTTTGCTTGCAATAGTAGGCGAATCGAGCAGCTGTAAAAGAACCTTGTTCATATCTTTGGGTTCTTTTACAGAGGAGAGATCTATATCTCTGGTCTCCTTAAGATAAGCGGGTTCCTTTGCCTCTCTATCATAAAGCGGCGCTTTCTTAGTAAGGGCCTCGGCCGGGACCTCACATACTACAACACCGTTCTCTTTGACTCTCATTATCTTATCATCCGTAACCTGGCCTATCTTAACCGCATTGATATTCCACTTCTTAAGAATAGCAAGGGATTCATCCTCTTTTCCGTCTTTTAAGATCGCAAGCATCCTTTCCTGCGACTCGGAAAGAAGAATCTCATAAGGTGTCATATCTTTCTCGCGTTGCGGAATAAGGGCAACGTCTATCTCGATGCCTGAGCCTGCCCTTGTAGCTGTCTCGCAAGAAGAGCATGTCAGCCCCGCTGCGCCCATATCCTGCATACCAACAACAAGCCCTTTTTCTATCAGTTCAAGGCATGCCTCTCTTAAGCGTTTACCAAGCTCTGCGTCTCCTATGGCAACGGTGCTTGTATCCGCAGCAGAATCCTCTGTTATCTCCTGTGAAGCAAAGCTTGCGCCGCCGACACCGTCTCTCCCCGTGTCTCCACCTATATAATAGACGGGGTTTCCTGTTCCATATGCTGTGCCTCTTACAATATCCTTATGCTTTACAATGCCTATGCTAAAGGCATTACCAAGGGGTTGCCTTCGTAGCTCTCGTCAAAATAGGTCTCGCCGCCAACGGCATTTATCTCTGCTATATTCGCATAATGAGCAAGTCCTCTTATTACCTCCTTAAACAAAAATTTTACCTTTTCGTTATCAAGGCTGCCGAATCTTAACGCACCAAGGCCTGCAACAGGCCGTGCACCTGTTGTAAATATATCCCTGAGGCAGCCACCTATACCGGTAGCTGATGCTTCAAAAGGCTCAACAGCTGAAGGGTGGTTGTGTGATTCAATCTTAAATGCAACGCCAAGGCCATCCCCTATATCGACGATACCTGAGTTTTCTTCTCCTGCACCTACAAGCACCTGTTTGCCCTTTGTAGGAAAGTGCCTGAATTGTTTTCTTGAATTCTTATAGCTGCAGTGTTCAGACCACATAGCAGAAAATACGCCCAACTCTGTAAAATTGGGGTCTCTGCCCATCAGTTTCTTTATCTGGTTAAACTCCTCTTCAGTAAGCCCCATCTCCTTTGCCAAATTCACATCGGCTTTGACAGTATTCTCCATTATCCTACTCCTTCTTTTTTCTTCGTCACTCCCACTCTATTGTGCTGGGCGGTTTAGACGAAATATCATACACTACCCTGTTTATGCCCTCTACTTCATTTATAATGCGGTTTGATATTCTTTCAAGCAAGCCATAGGGCGTCTTTGCCCAACGGGCTGTCATAGCATCCTCGCTTGTTACAGCCCTTACAGCTACCGCATTCTCATATGTCCTTTCATCTCCCATAACACCGACTGTCTTTACAGGTAAAAGCACACAAAATGCCTGCCACAACTTGTTGTAGAGCCCGGCACATTTAATCTCATCCAGCAAAATCCGATCTGCCTCGCGTAGAATATCGAGCCTGCTCTTTGTTATGTCGCCGATAATTCTCACGCCAAGGCCTGGGCCTGGAAATGGATGCCGATAGACTATCTCATCCGGCATACCCATTTCTTTGCCTACAAGGCGGACCTCATCTTTAAATAGTTCTTTAAGCGGCTCAATAAGCTTAAATTTTAGGTTTGGCGGGAGTCCGCCGACATTATGATGTGTCTTTATGGTCGCAGAAGGCCCGCCAAATACAGAGCGTGACTCTATTACATCAGGGTATAGCGTACCTTGAGCTAAATATTTGACCTTGCCTAATTTTTTAGCTTCCTTTTCAAAAACCTCTATAAAGACTCTGCCTATTATTTTACGCTTTCTCTCAGGGTTCCTAACACCCTTAAGCGCTTTTAAGAAAGTCTTGCTCGCATCAATACATTTAAGGTTTATCTTGTAGTGGTTTTTAAAGCGTCTTTTGACAAGCCTTGCCTCATCTTTCCTGAGTAAGCCATTGTCTATAAACACAGCTACGAGTCTTTTGCCTATGGCCTTGTGTAATAATATAGCCAGGACAGAGGAATCCACTCCTCCGCTTAAACCGCAGAGCACCTTCTCGTTGCCGATCTCTTTTCTTAAATCTCCTATTGAATCATTTACAAATGAGCGCATCGACCAGCTCTTCCTGCACCCTGCGATATTAATAACAAAATTTTTTAATATCCTTTTGCCTCTAGGCGTATGGACAACTTCCGGGTGGAATTGTACACCAAACAGGCTACTGCACCTATTCTCCATAGCCGCGATCCTGGCATTATCGGTTGAGCCTATTATCTTAAAGTTCTGGGGGAGCCTTATAATCTTATCACCATGGCTCATCCAAACAACCTCTTTGCCAGAGAGCCCTTTAAATAACCCTGTTTTCGATCTTATCCTAAGGTTGGCCTTTCCATATTCCCTGGCCTTCGCTTTCCCAACCGCACCACCTAAAAACCTTCCCATAAGTTGCGCGCCATAACATATACCAAGAACTGGAATACCTATATTAAAAATATCCTTATCGCAGACAGGGGCCTTTCCAGATATAACACTTGCAGGCCCGCCGGACAATATAATAGCCTTGGGCCTCTTATCCCTGAGCTTCTCTGCCTTTATATCAAAAGGCATTATTTCAGAATATACCCCCAATTCCCTTACGCGTCGGGCGATTAGGTGGGTATATTGTGAACCAAAATCTAAAATAGCTATCCAGTCTTTAGTCATGGCAGATTTTTCTATTATGTATGGTTATCGCGTAGCTATAAAGGGTGGACTAGCGATTATAAACAACGGCTTGTAGCTTTGGAACCTTTAAGCTCCTTATAGTAGTCTTGTAGAGATTTTGGAAATATCTTGCTTTTCTTTGCGGCGTCTATGCCTTCAGCCGTAGCCTCTGCTGCAGCCATCGAAGTAATATATGGAACCTTATACTGTATCGCCTTCATTCGTATATAGCTGTCATCATATTTACTGGTACGGCCAACGGGGGTGTTGATTACAAGGTGGATCTCTTTATTCTTTATGGCATCGGCAATATTTGGCCTTCCTTCATGCAGCTTCTTCAATACAGTAGAATCTATGCTGTTCTTCTTTAAGAAATCCCCTGTGCCCTTTGTTGTAAATATGTTAAAACCCATATCCTTGATCTTCTTGGCTATAGGAAGCAGGTCCTCTTTATCCTTGTCTGCAACTGTTAGAAGGACATTGCCTTCAGTTGGGAGTTTCGCTCCTGTAGCCTCCTCTGCCTTGTAGAATGCCAGGCCAAATGTATCTGCTATGCCCATGACTTCACCTGTTGCTCTCATCTCAGGCCCAAGGAGCGGATCTACCTCCGGGAACATATTAAACGGAAATACCGCTTCCTTAACTCCTACATAGGGGATATCCACAGCCTTTAACTCAGGGAAATCTTTTATTTTCTTGCCGAGCATTATCTGTGTGGCTATATGCGCTAAAGCAATACCCTTTATCTTTGAAACAAGCGGCACTGTACGTGAAGCGCGCGGGTTTGCCTCAAGGATGTATACCCTATCGTCGCATATAGCATATTGGATGTTCATAAGCCCCACTACCTTTAGCTCTTTCCCAACCTGTGCTGTATATTTTTCAATCGTCTCAAGGTGTTTCTTCTCAATAGTCCTTGTAGGTATCACGCATGCTGAATCTCCTGAATGGACACCCGCGAGCTCTATATGCTCCATGACAGCTGCGACAAATGTATCTTTTCCATCACAGAGCGCATCTACCTCAACCTCGATAGCATCTTCAAGGAACCTATCTATGAGCATCGGATGCTCAGGACTTACATCAATAGCCTGAGTAGCATATCTGCGCAGCATATCTTCATCATATACGATCTCCATACCGCGGCCGCCCAGGACAAAAGACGGACGCACCATCAGGGGATAGCCTATTCTTTCAGCTACTTTAAGCGCATCACCAAGAGAACGCACGGTTGCGCCTTCTGCCTGGGGTATGCCAAGAGATATTATCCTCTTTCTGAAATGCTCCCTGTCTTCTGCCAGAAGTATGCTCTCAGGGCTGGTGCCTATTATCTTTACGCCGTTATCTTTCAGCTCCTGTGCAATATTTAAAGGGGTCTGTCCGCCGAACTGAACAATCACGCCTTCAGGCTTTTCTTTTTCGTAAATACTCAGCACATCCTCCACAGTCAGCGGTTCAAAATAGAGCTTATTGGACGTATCATAATCCGTCGATACAGTCTCAGGGTTGCAGTTTATCATAATGGACTCATACCCTTCATCCCTGAGCGCAAAGGCTGCGTGGACACATGTATAATCAAACTCAATCCCCTGGCCTATCCTGTTTGGCCCGCCGCCTAATATCATTATCTTCTTATTCGGTGAAACAGGGACAGAGTCTTCGGCAATATATGTTGAATAGTAATATGCAGCATTTTCTACACCGCTCACTGGAACAGCTTCATAGCGTTCGTGTTTACCAAGCTTAATCCTCTTCTCCCTTATCTCTTTCTCTTTTACACCAAAGAGCCCTGCCAGGTACCTGTCTGCAAAGCCCCACTCCTTTGCCTTTGTCAGCTTTTCATCAGGAAGATTCTTCCAGTTGTGCGTAAGAAGCTCCTCTTCAAACTCAACAAGCTCTTTCATCTCATTGATAAACCAGCGTCCAATATAGGTCAACTTATAAAGCTCCTCGACTGTGGCGCCTTTTCGTAATGCCTCGTACATAAGAAAGATGCGCTCGCTCGTCGGTGTAGATGCCTTTTTCTTAAGCACTTCAAGAGGAAGTTCCTTGAAATTCTTTGCGCCGCCAAGGCCGTATCTCTTTATCTCGAGTGAGCGGATAGACTTCTGAAATGCCTCTTTGAATGTCTTTCCTATGCTCATTACCTCTCCAACAGCCCTCATCTGGGTTCCCAGCATATCCTTTGCACCAGGAAATTTTTCAAATGCCCATCTTGCAAATTTTATAACAACGTATTCACCCCATGGCTCATATTTTTCAAGCGTGCCTTTTCTCCAGTACGGCATCTCATCCATAGTAATACCTGTGGCAAGCTTGGTTGATATACGCGCAATAGGAAAACCGGTTGCCTTGGAAGCCAGTGCTGATGAACGTGAAGTCCTCGGGTTTATCTCTATAACAACCAGCCTGTCATCTTCAAGATTATGGGCAAACTGTATATTTGTCCCGCCTAAAACACCTATAGCCTCTACGATCTTATATGAAAGCTC
The DNA here is from genome assembly GCA_013202935.1 of Candidatus Omnitrophota bacterium. Lineage (GTDB taxonomy): Bacteria > Omnitrophota > Gorgyraeia > JABMRG01 > JABMRG01 > JABMRG01. The sequence continues at coordinate 395 of JABMRG010000095.1, read as the reverse complement.
CTGCATCCTTTTTTGCAAGCCTTTAGGCACAGTAAGCATAGGCGCTGTGCAGAAACTGTCTCCTGTGTGCACTCCCATAGCATCTATATTCTCTATAAAACATACTGTTACTATCTGGTTCTTATTATCTCTTACCACTTCAAGTTCAAGCTCTTCCCAACCCAGCACCGATTCCTCAACCAGAACCTGATTTACAAGGCTTGCTGAAAGGCCTCTTGCTACAATAGTCCTTAGCTCCTCCACATTGTAAGCTATTCCTCCACCTGTTCCGCCCATTGTATATGCAGGGCGCAGAACTACCGGGTATTTAAGCTTTTCTGCTATTCTTTCGGCTTCTTCGACAGAATGGCTTGGCTCTGATTCTGCCATAGGAACGCCTATCTTATTCATAGTTT
>JABMRG010000094.1 GCA_013202935.1 Candidatus Omnitrophota bacterium | reverse complement strand
TAGATGCCCTTCCATAGGAACCCGATATTTTACCAAAAGAAAAATTCTTAGGCTCTACATTCTTGAGGTCATAAAGGTTGATGCCTTTAGCAGATAGTTTTATCTTTATCCCGGTCAAGGCCATAGCTCTATCAAGCACATGCCTATCACCTATAATTAAAAAACTGGCAAGTCTCCTTATGGAAGGCTTTGCCAGCGTTTTCACTATTATCTCAGGGCCTATGCCTGCGGGATAGCCCATGCTGATACAAATAACGGGTTTTTCCGACTTTTTTTTAAAAGGGCCGGGCTTAGTTAATCTTGATATACGCATCCTCTTTCAGCTCATCAACAAATTCTCTCAATGTAAGCTCTGCTTCTCTCTGAAAAAGCCTCTCTCTTACAAGTCCTGTTACCTCCTCAAGTGTTTTCGTACCTGCCTCTTTCCTGTCTGTAAGCCTTATGATGTTAAAACCAGCGCTGGTCTTGATAAGGCCTGAAGTCTCACCTACTTCAAGTTTAGAAAGTACCTCTTTTATCTCTTCTATAATACCATCTTCAGGCATATAATCCATATCTCCGCCTTTATCTATATTGGGGCCTTGAGAATACTGCTCAACAAGTGCGTCAAAGCTTTCACCAGCTCTTAACCTATCAAGAACCTGAAGGCTTAAACTTTCAGTCTCTACCAGGTTCCTCTCATCAGTAGGCTTTAGCAGTAATACCTTAAAACTAACCATCTTAGGTGTTGAGAAAAGCTCCCGATTACCGTAATAAAAGGCTGCTATCTGGGTGGGGCTTATCTGTACCCTTGCATTAATAAGCGCGTTTACCAGTTTTCTCATCATGATTTGGCCTTTATATTTCTCTCTCAGTTTGGCAATGCTCATGCCTGATGCACGTATTACCTGATAGAACTCATCTTCGTCTTTAAATTTCTTCTTTACACGCTCTATTCTCTCATCAATCTCCTTTTCTGTAACATCTACCTCTCTTTTTTTTGACTCTTCCAGCAGGAGCTTCTCCTCGATAAGCCGGTTTAGTGCGTCCGCCCTTGCCTCGTCTATCTTATCCCCAAGTTCTTCTTCACCATAGCGTACTCTGTAATCTGCTACAAAGGGAAGCATAGACTCTTCAAGTTCACTTTGTGTTATAACCTCATCATTCACAACAGCGATAATTCTGTTTACAACCTCCGCTGCATAAAGGTGAGTCCCCGAACAAAAGATTTCTAATGCCAGCAGATATACACTTTTAAATAAAATATTTCTACGCATCCTAAAAAACAACTCCTTAAACAACGGTTAATTAGCTCCTTCAGTAGAAGCTTCTTCAGTAGAAGCTTCTTCAGTAGAAGCTTCTTCTGGATTCTCAGGTTCAGGAGATGGCCCTACTGGCTCTTCAGATTCAAATAGCCCATCGTTTACCTGGATATAGGCACTCTTCTTGAGCTTACTTGTAAATTCATCAAACGCTTCTCTCTGGCTGTTCCTTGTAAGCTGGGTTCTTATATTCTCTTTGACCTCTTCAAAGTCGCGGTAAGTAGCAGGCTTTCTATCATCAACCTTTATAATATGGTAGCCAAACCTTGTTTTTACCACATCGCTTATCTGGTTGATTTCAAGTGAAAATGCAACCTTTTCAAATTCAGGTATCATCTGCCCCTTCTTAAAATATCCGAGGTCGCCACCACGCTCCTTAGTAAGGTCCTTGGAGTATTTTCTAGCAACCTCTGCAAAATCAATCCCTGCATCAAGCTCATCCTTGGCCCTTTTGGCCTCTTCTTCTGTGCTGTTTAAAATATGTGAGGCCCTTACCATCTCAGGCACAACATACCTTTCCCTATTCTGCTCATAATATGTCTTTACATCATCATCAGAGACAGGGATGCCCTTCTTTGCCTCATCCTCTATCACCTTGGAAATAAGTACTTTTCTCGTAGCCTCTTCTATAAGATCTTTTACATCGCCCTCTTTCTGAAGTTTGCGCTTTTTTGCCTCTTCATAAATAAGCTGCTCAATAACCATCTCATTTACTATTTCCTTTCTATGCTGGGCAGCAAAAGTCTGGTATTGGGGTGGGAGTTTTTCAATCTTCTCCTCTACCATGCTCACTGTGATCTCTTTGCCGTTTACTACAGCTGCAACATCTTCTTTGGCCCTTTTGGCACACCCTGTCACTCCTGATAAGCTCAATATCAGAATTATAGTGATCAATAGACGCATTTGTCTTTCTCCTCTCTGTTTATACTAATTATACTAATTACAAGATTAGTTATTCTATCATATAACTATAAAGCACTCAAGCTAATTTTGCTGTTTCTCCTGTATTACTTCGCGAAGTAGGCGGCAGTATAGATCAAAGCCCACTGCGGCAATATAGCCATGCTGCTGTGTACCAAGTATGTTTCCTGCACCCCTTATCTGCAGGTCCTCCATAGCTATCCTAAAACCTGAGCCTAGCTCTGTAAACCTCTCAACAGCACGTATCCTTCTCTTGGCATCTCCTCCAAGGGGATACCCCTTAGGTACAAGAAAAAGCGCATATGCCTTTACCTTAAACCTGCCTACCCTGCCTCTCAGCTGATACAGGTCCGCTAAGCCAAACATGTCAGCTCTGTTGATTATAATAGTATTTGCATTGGGGATATCTATGCCGGATTCTATAATAGTAGTAGATACAAGCACGTCAATATTGCCTTTTATAAACTCAAGCATTATATGTTCAAGCTCTTTAGGGGCCATTCTCCCATGCGCTACTGCAATGGATACATTATCACTCAAAAGTGCCTTTAGCTTTAAAGCTACCCTTTCTATGCCTTTTATCCTGTTATTTACAAAAAAGACCTGTCCCTTTCTTACAAGCTCTCTTTCTATAGCATCTTTTATAAGCTTATCACTATATTCATGTATAGTGGTCTTGATAGGCAACCTATCAGGTGGCGGTGTCTCAATAGCTGACATATCTCTTGCGCCTGTAAGTGATAGATATAGAGTGCGCGGTATAGGAGTGGCTGTCATAGTAAGAACATCTACAAGCAACCTGAGCTTCTTAAGCTTGTCCTTCGCCTTTACCCCAAAACGCTGCTCCTCATCTATTACAACAAGGCCTAAATCCTTAAAGCCTATATCATCAGATAATAGCCTATGAGTTCCTATAACAATATCTACCACCCCCTCTCTTAGACACTTTACAATCTCATTTTGTTCCCTCTGTGTCTTAAAACGTGAGAGCATCTGGATATTTACAGGAAACTCCTTCATCCTCTCTGAGAATGTATTATAGTGCTGCTCAGCTAATATTGTGGTAGGCACAAGGATCGCAACCTGTTTATTGTCCATGATCGCTTTAAAGGCTACGCGAAGTGCGACTTCTGTCTTGCCATACCCAACATCCCCGCACAAGAGCCTATCCATGGGTTTTGGCTTTTCCATGTCAGACTTTACCTCACCTGACGCCTTTGTCTGGTCCATCGTATCCTTATAAGGAAAAGATTCTTCTAGTTTTACCTGCCAATCACCATCACCAGAGAACGCAAATCCTTTCATCTTTATGCGGGCTGCCTGCATCTGAAGTAAATCTATAGCATAGGATGCTGCTATCTTTTTAGTCTTGTTCTTCAGCTTTTGCCAGGTATTGGTTCCGAGCTTGCTAAGTTTTGGAGAGCGTTTATAGAAACTTACGTATTTCTGTATAAGGTGTATCTCATCAACCGGCACATAGAGTTTATCTTTATCAGCATACTCCAGGAGAAGATAGTCTTTAAATTTATTCTCTTCTTTCACCTTCCTTACGCCACGGTATATGCCTATACCATGGTTTATATGAACAATATAATCTCCTCCCTTTATATCCACAAAATTGTCTATCGGTACTCTTTCGCCTAGGCCGGAGAAGACCATACGCCTCATAGAGGCTTTCTGCCTCTTTCTAGGAAGTATCATGACCATCTGATGCTCTGATATTATATCAGAGGTTATGAGGCTAAACGACCGTATGTTATGTATCTTATCTATAGCAAGCTCTATCCTTACAGGGTCCTCAAACCCGCCTGGGAAAACATCTACAACATTACCCCTATGGCTGAAGTCGCCTTCACCAGCTACAAAATCTTCCTGCTGATACCCCAGCTTCAAAAGGCTCTTAAGCAGGGCCTCCTTCTCTATCTCCTGATTGATATATAATTTGATTGCTTCAAACATGGGCAAATGGGAACGTTTCACTCGCTCATAACCCTTTTAGTAGCATAGAGTTGTGATGCTGACCATTACACTTTTTGCGACAATTGCAGAATAAAAATAAAAGAAAAAATGTAATGAGCAAGACCACAACTCTTTGTTATTAAATAAGTTATGAGCGAGTGAAACGTTCCCTCTGTCTCCTTTACATTTTTTCGGGGCAGGATACGCCTAATAGTGCTAGTGACTTGGAAAATACTACCTTAAGGGCTTCGACTAGCATAAGTCTTGCAGATGTAAGCTCTTTATTATCGGTTACTACACGATGCTTTGTATAAAAGACATGAAAACTTGAGGCAAGCTCCATCAAGTATTGTATAAGCCTGTGCGGTTCAAGATTGAGCGCAGACCATTCTATTATGCTGGGGAACTCCCTTAAGATTCGCAGTGTTTGGAGTTCTTCTTTTTTATCGAGCAGCTCTAAATCACTAAGTTTTCCTGTAAGAGACTTTGCTTCTTTCTCCTTATGTTCGAGTATTCCGCATATCCTTGCATGTGCATACTGGATATAGTATACGGGGTTCTCCATAGATTCTTTTTTGGCAAGTTCAAGGTCAAAGTCGAGGTGGCTATCCCTTCTCCTCATAAGAAAGAAAAATCTCGCGACATCTTTACCAACTTCATCTATCACCTCTCTCAGTGTAATAAATTCGCCCTCTCTGGTAGACATTTTAATAGGCACGCCATCTCTTGAAATGGTAGCAAGCTGTATTATTAAAATAGAAAGCGACTCAGGGCTCTCTCCCATGCCTTCAGCTGCTGCCTTAAGCCTTGGTATGTATCCATGATGGTCTGGGCCTAAAAGATCTATAAGAATGTCAAAGCCTCTTTGAAACTTATCTTTATGATAAGCGATGTCAGGCGCAAGATATGTGTATGCCTTATCACTCTTTCGTATTACCCTATCCTTATCATCACCAAACTTGGTAGATTCAAACCAGAGAGCTCCATCTTTTTCATATGTAAGCTTATCCTTCTCAAGGCCACGCAGTGCTTTTTCTATCTTTCCTGCTCTGGTCATCTTATGTTGGGAAAAATAGCTGTCAAAGCTCACACCAAAGCCTGCCAGATCCTTTTTTATGGTCTCCATAATAAAATCTATACCGAGATTAGAAAAGAATTCTATCGTCTTCTCATCAGGCTCAATAAAGGACTTGCCATGAATTTCAATCGCTTTCTTTGCAATATCATATATATATGCGCCTCGATAGCCGTCTTTGGGAAACTCCTGCATCTCACCAACAAGTTCGCAGTAGCGTGCGTGTATTGATCTGCCTAAAAGAAGTATCTGGTTTCCCTCATCATTAAGATAATACTCTCTCCTTACCTTGAATCCTGCAAATTCTAAGATATTAGCTAGTGCGTCCCCTATAGCTGCCTGCCTGCCATGTGCTACACTTAATGGGCCTGTTGGATTCGCGCTGACAAACTCTATTAAGGCCTTCTTACCTTTTCCTGCTCTGCTACTACCAAATTTATCAGCTTCTTTCTTAATATCTCCTACCACATCACGTAAGTAGGCGCTTGAAAAATGAAAATTTATAAAACCAGGGGGTTTTGCCTCTATTTTGTCTATTATCTTGTCCAGGCCTTTTTTTCTTAACCCAGACTTTGCAATATCAGTGATCTGTTCAGCCATATCCTGCGGCATCATACCCTTCTTTGCTTTACATATCTGCATAGCAACATTTGTAGAGAGGTCGGCAAGCTTCTTATCCTTCGGTATATCCAGTATGACCTCTGGCAAAGATTCAATGCCTGTTGTTTCTGCCACTGAGTCTACCGCATCTTTTATAAGATCTGTTAGTTTTCGCTGTATATCCAATAGTTTCTCCCTGAAAATAAAACGAGAGACTGCCTCTTATGCTAAGTTAAGCAATCTCTCGTTCAAAGCACTCATTTAAGAGCTCACTTCTATCTGCTCTGCATCGCCCCAGAGCCTCTCAAGACCATAAAATTGCCTTACCTCTTCATAAAATATATGGGCTACAACATCCCCATAATCTAAGAGTATCCACTGGCCTTCTCTTTCGCCTTCAACATGATGAGGTTTTATTTTTCTCTTGCTCAACGAATCTCTGATATGGGCTGCGATGGCCTTGGTCTTTTTAAAAGAACTCGCGCTTGATATAACAAAATAATCACAGAAGGATGAGACCTTCTGCATATCCAGTATTACTGTATCTTCTGCCTTTTTTTCGAATGCGAAACTGCTGATGCTTAAGGCTTTTTCTTTAGAGTTCGTACCAATCACCTCTATATTATTTACCCATAATCCTGTACATGCCTGTGGTACAATCCGGGCATTTGCCCTTCATAGCCTTGCGGCCATTCTTCATTGTGACTTCCTTAGCGTCCTGCATTTCCTTCTTAGCTTTGCACTTTACACAATAAGCTTCTGGCATAGTCATCCTCCTTTTGTTTAGAGAGTATTTTAACACAGCGTAAGATACGAGTCAACACCTTTGTCAGGCAGGTCTATTTTTATTAAACTGCAGCTTCGGCCTTATAACCAGCAGAATAAAAAGCTGACCTATTAAGGCTGCGGCTATATCGTTACTAAGATCTCCTAAACTGCAATCCCTGGATAATACAAAAAACTGCAGGCTTTCATCAAGCAGTCCTGTTAAGGCACTTAATATAATCACT
>JABMRG010000093.1 GCA_013202935.1 Candidatus Omnitrophota bacterium | reverse complement strand
TCCTGCTCCCAAAGCAGGCGCGCTAACCAAACTGCGCTACACCCCGAAGTAACTAATTATTATACCTATGGCTGCGTATATAGTCAATTATAAAAAGAAGACTTAGTATAAAACATAAGACTACAAATATATCCCCAAATCTAGTGTAAAAAGTAAGAGCCGAATTTGTTAATAAGGCCAGGCTAGCTGTATCATATCCTCTTATAAAAAGGTCGTTTCCGTTGCTGCTGACCTTAGAATAAATTCTGCCTATTCTATCTATAAAACATGAGAGGCCTGTATTGGCGCTCCTTATAAATGGACGCCGGTTTTCAACAGCCCTGAATACTGAATTGGCAGCATGTTGGTAAGCTGCTGACGTTGGGCCAAACCAGGCATCATTTGTTATATTTACTATAAAATCTGCTCCGTTTTTTACAAATTGCCTTGAGAGAACTGGGAAGATATCCTCAAAACAGATCAGGGTGCTGAATTTAGTTGCTTCCGCCGGAGGCGGATCAGCCATTGGCTGAGGTCGATAGTCATTAGTTGCTAGTTTAAATACCTTATACTTATCTCCTGGAATAAAATTACCTATTACTGGTAAGATCCTGCGCAGTAAGGGAAAATACCTGCCCAACGGGATAAACTCACCAAACATAACAAGATGTAACTTATTATACTGATCGAGAAGCCTCCCTTTACCTGAAAACAGAAGCGCGCTGTTGTAATCACCGACATCTTCACCGCTTTTTACAGCAACCATTGGAGCGCCAACAAGGATAGGAATATTTACCTCTCTTGCGAGGTCTTTGATATATCTCATCAACCCTCTGTCTCTATCAGGGTATCCCGGCAAAGAGGTTTCAGGCCATATTATAAGGCCTGGTTTCTCCTGCGCAACCTTGATCGTAAGATTCTTATAAGCCTCCATGATAGAATTCTTATACGCTTTATCCCATTTATAAGGTTGCTCTATGTTGCCCTGTATGACAGATATCTTTACATCCCCTAAGCTAGCGCTCTCTTTATCTAATGCGTCTACTCTCCTCTGGCCATATAACAGCACGCACACTACTACTAAAAATACAGCCGCAGTCTGAAATAAAGGGTTTTGTGCAATCTCTTCCTTCAGGGAAAATTGAGATCTTGCAAATAAGCGCTTGTGCACACCCTGACACCTGATAGCCATCTTAATCACAGAGAATACTGAAAAATTTACAAGAACAACTAAAAATGTTATGCCGTATACACCTGTAATATCTGCTATCTGTATAATAGGAATATTCTCATATTGTGAATATCCAAGCAGGTTCCAGCCGATGCCGCCGCAAAAATTTGCACGTAGGTATTCGAGGAGAACCCATAGGGCAGGAAGAAAAACGTAGGGTGTAAATTTTATTTTATGGATTCTCGCTTGCGCGGGAATGACAAGGCAGTAAAAAAAGCCAAAAAGTCCGAAATATAGAGCTTGATAAAGTGAAAGAATAATCCAGCCAAAAAGTGTAACATGGATAAGCCAGTACATCGATGATAGGAAGAATAAGAATCCGCATAGGTAAGAAATAATAAATGCCTGCTTAGGGCGCAGGCCTTGCAGCGCGAAAAATAAAGGCACAAGTCCTATCCATGCAAGGAACGAAAGATTAAGGGTTGAGAAACTGAAGGATAGTAGAATGCTTGAGGATACAGCGAGCAGAATATCTATTTTCCGCAGCATTTTTTATACTTCTTGCCGCTTGCACATGGACAGGGGTCATTTCTTCCTACTTTAGGTGCCTCTCTCTTAAACGGCTCTGGCGGGCCTGTATCAGGTATAGGTGGTGGTGACCCGGGTTGCTCAAGATCTATCGGCCCTTGAGGCATATCAGGAGGCGGAGATGGCCTCTGTTGTCTGATATCACCCATTGTCTGTGCTTCGGGATGTATGAATGTTTGGGAAGTTGCTCTAAATACACCTTCTTCTTTTTGGGTCTCAACAACTTGAATCTTAAAAATATATTCAAGAGAGTCTTCTCTTATAGACTCTATCATTGCCATAAACATCTCATAGGCCTCACGCTGATACTCTACTAACGGGTCTCTTTGGCCATATCCTCTAAGGTGTATACCTTCTCTTAAGTGGTCTATATTAAGAAGGTGCTCTTTCCACTTTGTATCAATAGCCTGAAGCAGAACGAATTTCTCTATATGCCGCATCTTATCAGTAGTTATAGATTCCTCCTTCTTAAGATAGGCTGACTTAACCCCCTCTAAAAGAAAACCTTTTATTTCTTCACGGTTCAACTTATCTATGCCTGACTTATCAAACCTGATAAGAAACTTTGCCTTAAACCAATTAATCAGCCCCTCATAATCCCATTCTTCAGGATGCTGGCTTTCAGGTGCATATATATCAAGCATCGGGTCGAGAGTATCCTCTATCATATCAAACACATGCTCTTTTAAGTTATCACCTTCTAAGATTGTCTTTCTCTCTGAGTATATAACTTCCCTCTGTTTATTCATTACATTGTCATACTCAAGGACATGCTTTCTTATGGAAAAGTTATGCGACTCTACTCTTCTTTGAGCTGTCTCTATCGACCTTGTTACGAGTTTATGTTCTGCTATAGGAGTCCCCTCTTCAAGCTGGAAGAAATTTATAAGGCGCGCCACTCTGTCTGATGCAAATATCCTCATAAGGTCATCTTCCAATGAGACATAGAACCTGCTTGAGCCAGGATCACCTTGACGGCCTGACCTTCCGCGGAGCTGATTATCGATACGGCGTGCCTCGTGGCGCTCTGAACCTATTACATGTAACCCGCCTACTTCTATTACGCTCTTATGGTTTTTCTCTGCCTCTTCTTTATACTTAGCAAGCAGCTCATTCCCTTCATCTTCAGATACATCCTTGCCTTCTGCCTTTATCTGTGCAACTGTATCTTTTGTGCGAAATTCAGCATTTCCGCCAAGGAGTATATCTGTTCCACGGCCCGCCATATTTGTCGCTATTGTAACAGCGCCTGCTGCCCCGGCCTGTGCGACAATGTGTGCCTCGAACCCGTGATACTTTGCATTGAGTACATTGTGCGGAATGCCTTTTCGCTTAAGTATCTCTCCCAGATACTCCGACTTATCTATCGATATAGTACCTACCAAAACAGGCTGACTTGTTTTGTAAAGCTCTTCTATCTCAGATACTATAGCGTTGAATTTCTCTTTTTCTGTTCGGAATACCACATCAGCATAATTTGTCCTGTGGAGATAACGGTTTGGAGGTATAACAACAACATCCAATCCATATATCTTTGAAAATTCCTCTGATTCCGTCACAGCTGTTCCCGTCATACCTGCAAGTTTCTCATACATGCGGAAATAGTTCTGGAATGTAATAGTCGCAAGGGTCTGGTTTTCGCGCTCTATCTTAACACCCTCTTTTGCCTCTATCGCCTGATGCAACCCGTCACTCCAGCGGCGTCCCGGCATAAGCCGGCCTGTAAACTCATCTACAATTATTACCTGGCCATCTTTTACAATATAGTCTACATCAAGTTTAAAGTTGCTATGTGCACGAAGCGCCTGATTTACATGGTGCTTATATTCCATTGACGAGAGTGTATGCATATCCTGTATACCTAGAAGTTCTGCTGCCTTCATCTCACCAGCCTCTGTAAGATAAGCTGTACGTGCCTTCTCGTCTATTATAAAGTCGCCTGTCTCTTCCTTGCTCTGTTCGTCTCGAGCGCCTTTCTTAAGGCGTGGTATTATCTTATCTATTTTGTAGTACTTATCCGTAGACTCTTCAGCAGGCCCTGATATTATAAGGGGTGTCCTTGCCTCATCTATAAGTATGCTGTCTACCTCATCGACAATAGCATAGAAAGGCTCACGCTGTACCATGTCTTCCTTAGATACAACCATATTATCGCGCAGATAGTCAAAGCCAAACTCATTATTTGTACCGTATGTTATATCGCAATTATAGGCTATCTTTCTATCCTCTGGCGCCATATCATGCTGTATTGTGCCGACTGATAGCCCCAAGAACTCATAGACAGGCCCCATCCACTCACGGTCGCGTTTTGCAAGATAATCGTTTACTGTTATAACATGAACGCCTTTGCCTAGGAGCGCGTTAAGGTATACGGGAAGCGTTGCAACAAGTGTCTTTCCTTCACCAGTTGCCATCTCTGCTATTCTGCCCTCATGCAGCACAACACCACCTATAATCTGTACGTCAAAATGGCGCATATTTATTCTGCGCTTTGCAGCCTCTCTTACAACTGCAAACGCTTCTGGTAGAATCTCATCAAAGATTTGATTGTATAGTTGTTTCAACTTGGGCTTTAAGCTATCTTTTGTAGCTTGCGTAGTTGCTTCATCTATTTGCTGTTCTAAATCCCTTATCTGATCTTTAAGCTCAGTCTCTTTCTTTTGTGCATGCGTACGAAAGCTGGAAGTTTTTGCACACAATTGATCATCTGATAGAGCAGAAACAGCCTGTTCAAAGCTGTTTACCTTATCCAGCATAGGTGTAAGCTTCTTAAGCTCTTTTTCGTTCTGCGAACCAAATATCTTATTCGAGATCCACTTTATCATTTTTTCCACTTTAAGTAGGCTTGAATGAAGTTATCGATACCGCCATTCATGACAGCCTGTGTATTTGATGTCTCCTCAGTCGTCCTATGGTCCTTTACCATATTATAAGGATGAAAGACATATGAGCGTATCTGGCTTCCCCACTCTATCTTCTGTTTCACGGCATACTCTTTCTCCATCTTTTCCTGTAACTCTCTTCTCTTTTTTTCATAGATGCGTGCTTTTAGCACCTTCATCGCAGTTGCCCTGTTCTTAATCTGCGAACGTTCGTTCTGACACTGTACAACCAGGCCTGTTGGAATATGTGTAATCCTCACAGCAGAGTCTGTTGTATTTACGCCCTGGCCACCTGGGCCACTTGAACGATATACATCTACACGTAAATCTTTTTCGCCTAGCTCCATATCTATATCCTCTGCAACCTCAGCAATAACATCTACAGACGCAAAGGATGTATGACGCCTCTTATTAGAATCAAAAGGCGAAATCCTTACCAGCCTATGTACGCCGCTTTCTGCTTTTAAGTAACCGTAGGCCCAGTCGCCTTTTATGATTATGGTTACATTTTTTATTCCTGCTTCTTCACCAGATAAGAAATCTATATCCTGTACAGCATAGCCCTTGGCTTGAGCCCACCTGCTATACATCCTAAGCAGCATACTAGCCCAGTCGCATGATTCTGTCCCACCCGCGCCCGCATTTATACTAAGAATGGCATTGTTTATATCATGCTTGCCACTCAAAAGGCTCTTAAATTCTAATGCATCTACCTTCTTTGTAAGCACCAACAGTTCCTTATTAATATCTGATATACTCGACTCATCGCTTCCATCCACCATAGATAGAAGCTCATTAAGATCATCATACTCCTTAAGGCAGGCCCGGAAAGGTTCCACAGTAGATTTTAAGGCCTTGAGGCGGGGTATTATCTGGTTTGCTTTCTGGGGACTCTGCCAGAAATCTGGCTCAGACATAGTCTTTTCGATATGGGATATCTCATCAGCCCTTTTTCCAATGTCAAAGATACCCCCTTAGGTGATCGAGCTTACCCTTTATAGTATTTAATTTAGTCTTAATATCTTCTAGCATAGTGTTTTAAAGAATACCATAATTGCCATTATTTGACAAGGAAAATGAAGCCTATTGCTTCTTATTCATTACATTCTGCATCAGGTCGCCAAAATCAGATGTATCTGCTGCAATAGCATCTGCGTTAAAGATGCTGTCTGCGAGACCGGTATTTATTCTAACTGACCTTATAGTAACTTTTGATATAAGCTTATCATTCACATATGTTTCTGTGCGGTAAGGAAACTTCCAGTTACTGCCTAGTTCTCGAAAGTCAGAAAAGACCATTTTGTTTTTTGTTCCGTTAGGGCCAGCCATTTCAGCTTTAACTGAAATAAAATCCTTCTTGCTTATCCATATCCTATTAAAAAAGGGCGGGGTTTTTCTATTCCTCACTTTTAAAATATAACAGCCTATTCCGTCAATAACCTCTTCACCTACGACATCCGCATTACCTAAAACCTTATCCCACCAATTTACGCTTGCCTGATGCTTAAATGCCTCTGTCTCAGGTAGTTTTACCTTGCCCATAAAAGGCATAATCATCCATGCTGTCTCTCCATCATATATCATGGTGCTCTCCACCTGTTGCATGCCTTGAGGCATCTTTGCGTCCTCTGGCATCTGCATCTTTGTATCCATTCTTACCTTATCGCCCTTCTGAAACATAGTCACTTCTGATGACATATTACCATCCTGTCCTGGAGATGAGGCCTCTATCTCCTGCACAATAGTGATATCCTGAACCTCCTTGTAAAAATCTGCGTATTTTTCCTTCATGCCATTAAGTATAGCCTCTGAATCTAAAGCAGCCAAAGAGTAGTTAACCAGCATAAAATTAATAAGCACTATAAATGCTACAAAGGCTATTTTTGTATTCATACGCTTACTCCTTCTTTCTTTAAAAGTCGTCTCTTATTCTTTGGGCCTTTTGCAAAACCACCTATTGTACCGTCTACTTTAATTACACGGTGACAAGGCACTTTACCTATATACGGGCTCTTGTTTAGGGCATTACCGACTGCGCGATATGCGAAAGGTGAACCTACTCTCTCTGCAACCCATTTATAGCTTCTTGTCTCACTGCGCGGGATCTGTGAAACCACCCTATATACTTTTTCCTCGAAAGTAGTCATAGATCGTCTTTGCCTGTTTCTCATTTACATATTCTACCTTTATTAAATCCTCAATATCTGCCATCTTGATCTCATTCAATGAACCGAAATGCCTCATAAGTGACACTTTCTTTCTTGGGCCCACACCTTCTATATTATCCAGTTCTGAAAGCCCTATCTCTTTCCTTCGAAGCAGCCTGTGGTAACCTATGGCAAAGCGGTGCGCTTCATCGCGTATCCTCTGTAATAAAAGAAGTGTTGCTTCAAACTTACCAAGCAGCATTGGCTCTCTATCCTCTGACAGGTAGATCTTATCAAGCCTCTTCGCTATACTTATTACAGGCAGGTCCAAAAGCCTAAGCTGCCTCAGCTGTTTCTTTACAGCACTAAGGTGCCCTTTCCCGCCATCGATTATTATAAGATCCGGAAGGCTTTTCTCCTCCGCAAGAATCCTTCTGCATCTCCTTGATACTATCTCACGCATCATACTATAGTCATCTATGCCTTTTACAGTTCTTATCTTAAATCTGCGATACTCCTCCCTATCAGGCTTTCCTTCCTTAAATGATACCATAGAGCCGACCGCTTCTTTGCCGAATATATTTGATACATCGAATGCCTCAATAATATGGGGTGTCTTGGGAAGCTTCAGTATTGTACGTAACTCCTCGACCTGTTGGTCAGGATAGAATCTTACCTTTTTAGATTCTAAGACAGTATGATTCTTGACATTAGCCTCTATAACCAATGAGAGCGCTCTTATCCTATCCCTTATCTTTGCTGCTCTTTCATACTCTTTATTCTCAGAGGCCTCCTTCATCTGGAGGTTTAATAAATTCAAGAGCTCGTCGCGTTTTCCATCCAAAAATAGCTTCAGCTCATCAATTACCCTAAGATATTCTTTCTTGCCCGATTTGCCAACACATGGTGCAAGACACTGGCCTATATGATAATTCAGGCATTCCTTCTTTGGCATGCGCTGGCATGTCCTTAGAGGAAAGGTCATTCTCATAAATGTAAGTGCCTTACGAAGAAGTTTTGCGTTCGTATAAGGCCCAAAATATAAAGCCCCATCATCTTTTAGCTTTCTTGTAATAAAGAGGCGGGGAAATTCTTCGTTTACAGTGAGTTTTAGGCGCGGGTATGATTTATCATCCTTGAGATCTACATTATAGTGGGGATTGTATCTTTTGATAAGCGCTGATTCCAAAAGAAGGGCTGTCGACTCATCAGGAGTAAGTATATAGTCTATATCCTTAGTCTTATTTATCAGTGCTTTCTGTTTCGGTAATGGTGTTTTGGAGAAATGAGACTTTAGTCTCTTTCTTATAGACGCGGCCTTGCCGATATATAAGATGCTATTCTGCTTGTCTTTAAAAAGATACACACCTGCAGCATTTGGCGAGGCTTCTATCTTTTCCTTGATAGCCACTGCTTAACCTCCTCTAGTTCTTTTACTTGTAAAATATAACAGGCTGCAATATAAAGGAGAATAGAAGCAACAATTGTAACTGCCAGGTTTATTATAGAGCATATTGTTGAGACAGGAACAAAGGTGCTGTTTAGAAAGCCATTGAACCAGAATGCAAAAATACCCATAAGTAGTGACGCAACCAATATGCGTAAAAATGAAGTAACCAGCTTCTTTTTGCCAAAACCACCTATTCTTTTTCTTAAGATTATAAGAAGAATCGTCGCATTAAATATGCCTGCTATAGAATTTGCAAGGGCAAGCCCTGCGACCTTAAGAGGAAACATAAGCAACACGCTCAATATAATATTTACGACTAATGATACCGCAGCTATCTTTACCGGCGTCTTAGTATCCTGCATTGAATAGAAACCGTTTACCAGAATCTTTATTACACCGTATGAAAGAAGACCGAAGCTGTAGAAGAGAAGCACAAAAGATGTTATCTGTGTAGAATAGGCTCCAAATGCACCTCTTTCAAATAGTGTCTTTGTTATTGGAACTGCCAAGGCTATCAAGCCTGCGCTAGCAGGTATAAGCACAAAACAGACCGCTCTTAGTAAAAAACCTATAGCATTGCGAAAATCATTAGGTCTCTTTGTCGCTATATGGCCTGAGAGTGTCGGAAGAGCTGCCTGGGCCAGAGCTATGGCAAAGATAGCCAGAGGAAATTGCCATATTCTGCTTGCAAGATATAGAGCTGCTATAGCCCCTTTACCTACTATCCACTCCATAGATGCCAACACCCTGCTGATAATATACACATTTATGAGGTAGACGCTGCTTCCGAAGATACGTGGTATAAGTAGCCTGCCTATCTTCTTTATCTTAGGATGTAAAAAGCTTCTCTGGTCAAAAACCATACCTCTTTTAATAAGTGGTGGTATCTGTATAATAACTTGCAAAAGGCCGCCTAAAAGAACGCCTATTCCAAGACCCATTGGGTCCTGCCTCCATATAAGCATACATACTATTAATGATACATTGAGAAGGAATGGGCCAAATGCCGGTGCTGCAAAATGCTTAATAGAATTTAACACGCCCATAGCATATGCAACAAGGCCTATAAATATAAGATACGGGAATATCATCCTGGTAAGCGCTACTGTAACCTCTAGCTTATAGGGGTCTTCTAAGAAGCCGGGGACCATGGCTATTACTATCGGTTTTGCTAGGAGTACACCTGCTATAGTTACCGCTGTCAGGACCACGAGTATCAAATTTAGGAGAATATTAGCGAGCTTCCAAAAGGCATCTTTGCCATTCTGCGTGAGTTCCTCGACCAAGATAGGCACGACCGCAGCGTTGGTAGCACCTTCGCCGATCAGGTCGCGCAGGAGATTAGGTATTGTAAAGGCTACAACAAAGGCTTGGGCATATATACCTGTTCCAAAGAATGCGGCAAATATTATATCGCGGACAAATCCGAACACACGGCTCAGGAGTGTACCCGCACCAATTATACCTGCTGATTTTGCTATCGATCTGTTAGTAGACATTTTTCCTTGACACTGTTACCGTCGTATGTTATACTCTTTCTACTTTTTTACAAGGAGTGATAATAGTATGCCAAACAAACGTTCTGCAAAGAAATCGCTTAGACAAGACAAAAAAAAGCAACTGAGTAATCAAGCTGTAAAGTCAGAGCTTAAGACTCTTCTGAAAAAACTGGAGTCTCTTATCAGCACCAAAAAACAGGATGAAGCTAAAAAGCTGCTTTCCAGTGTAATGTCGAAGCTCGATAAGGCAGCAAAAAAAGGCGTTATCAAAAAGCACAATGCTGCCCGCAAAAAATCCCGCCTCTCTAAAAGAATAGTTAAGCTGAAAGCTTAACTACCAGCATCTCAAGCAAAAACTCACCCTTTATACTGCTTCTTTTAAGCAGGAGGTCGATATCTGTCAAGGTGTCAAGTTGTCTTCTTAACCTGTTGAGGGTGAAGTTATCTGCCTGCGAAATAAGCCTATTTAATATATAAGTTCCTGTCCTGATATAGGATTGCATATCAGCTCTTGGTATCTTTTTAATCAGCATCCTTTTTATAGATATGAGCCTTGCTATATGCCAGCCTATAAGGCCTATAATCTGGGAAGGATTGCTTTCTGTACGCAAGAGTCTTTTTAGAATACGGAGAGCGCCTATTGTATCTTTCTGGTCGATCAGGTCGAGTAGTTTAAATGTCGAGGCCTCCTGTAATGAGCCTTGGGTAAACTGCGTAATATCCTCACCTGTAACATTCTCCCTTTTCCCGACAAAAATCAGAATCTGCTCAATGAGTGGTAATGCCCTGCCAATGTCCTGCTGGGACTCCTCGGATATAAGTTCTGCATGCTGCCTGTTGATTCTCTTATTATGGGATTTAAATTCCCTTATTACTAATGATGTGACCTCATTGGACTCAAGCTTGGGAAAGTCAAATACCCTTGCGGATTTTGAGGCATCTTTTGAGAATTTCTCGCTCTTTGATGAGCCAGAAACGGTTAGCATGATTAAGAATGTTTTAGGGCCCTGTGCTGTCTTTAGATAATTAAGAAGCACACTTTTATCATCTTCACTTAAAAGCTCGGGTTCTTTTAATACCACGAGCTTTTTTGCGCCTGTTAATGGCAATGTATCCAGTGAACGGATTACCTCTTCAGCAGTTGTAGTCTTTCCATAATAGAGGCAGTAGTTGAATGGATCAGCCTTATCGCCCAATAGTTTTGTCTTCAGCTTATCGAGCGATAAGTTCTTCCTGAATTCATCTTCGCCTGTTAAGAGATAGGCTGTCTGAGTTGGACTGGAGGGGGTTTTGGTTTTTTGTGGCATCTGTTTTTACTATATACTATATACAAACTCTAATATCCGGTTAGCGTTTTTACCAGACCTCAATAGTTCTTTCCACTACCCTTCTTGCAAGGTCATCTATCGCAGCAGTTACAGCCTGGTCTTCGGTCTTTGCCTCACTGCCCGTTGTATAATAATCATCACTTCCTGAAAAGCCATTCTCTGACCACATAAGTTTGCCGGCCTTTAAGTCCTTTACCCTCATATCGACTATTATGGCTATACTGTACTTTTCTATTGAATCATCATAACCATACTGTATAGCCTCTCTTCTAAAATCCACTAACTCACCTGTCATCACAATATCAGCATTCTCTTCCCTGGTGATGCGCAGGTGACCATCAAAGATAAACTTATCTCTTATGGCTTCGGTAATATCTATCTCAAGTCTTGGCCTGTATGTCTTATACCTCTGCTGAGAGGATACCTCCCCTGTGATAGATATCTTATTGGCAAAGTTTCCAATATATATATTCTTTATATGTGGGGGCAGGAGTGAGCCTGTGGTATAACCGCAGCCGGTGGTGGTACACGTAAATGATATGATGAGTATATAGTATATAGTATATAGTATATAGTTATGCCTTGTTCTCATAACTTATTTCCTCTGCCTCTCCAACCTTTTTTCTACAACTTTTAGCTTCTCCAGAGCTTTCGGCGCTGACGATGCGGTTGGGAACTCATCCAATATCTTATTATAATATATATAGGCGGCTTCATATTTTCCTATCCGCTGATAGAATTTTGCGATCTTAAAATATGAGTCTGCCCTCTTCTCAATAAGCTTGGTCTTCTCCTCTTTTGCCTTTTTTACCCATTCGCTTTCAGGATGCTCTTTGGCAAACTCTTCAAATTCTCTCATCGCCTGCGTAGCAAGCTGCTGGTCATAACCGCTCTTGCCAGAAGCTACGGATGCGCAAAGGGCTACCTGAAATTTTGCCTCAGCTGCCAATTCGCTATCAGGATAATCATCGACTATCTTCTGAAACGCATCCCTTGCCTCTTCATAATACTCTACTCTCTTTAAAAGTTCACCTATCCGAAACTGTGCAGTTGGTGCATATTTGCTATAAGGGGCGTTGGATACTACTTTCTTATAAACTTCTGTTATCTGCTCAGGTAGTGCCTTAAACTTAACCCCCATAAATTTCGTCTTCTCACCCTGGAAGAGTTTTTCACCTATATCAAACTGCCTCTTTATTATCTCATCTGTCCTTTGTGTAAACGGATAGTTATCTACAACCTCCTGGTATGATTCAAAGGCATGGTATGGGTTACTCAGCTCTTCATAGGATCTGCCTATATAATATTGTGCCTCTGATGCCGCTTCGGATTTCTTATAATACTTTATTATCTTATTGAACTCTGCCAAGGCTTTTTTGTAGTCACCTGCCTCAAAGAAGTCCATCGCATATATGAGCTGTTCCTTTGGAGTGTCTTTTGGCGCATACTTGGGGTTTACCCATTTCTTTGTCTGCGGTGTCCAGACCCAATAAGAATAGGCTGATGATTCCGTTATAAGGAATAGTATTAGAATAATTATTATATATTTTAGGGCAACGCGCATATTAACCGCCTTTGTTGGGGTTTATGAGTGTAGCTAATATATCATTATAGATACTATTTGTCAATTGAAAAGAGATACTAAAATTAAAGGATTCTTAGAGAGAGAAATAGGTAAGTAAAAACAGTTTTGATTTCTACCCCTATTAATGGTTTGAGATTATCAGGGGGTAACTGTTTTCGGGGCGGGTGATTTTGCTATAAAGGAGGCGAGGTGTTTCTTGTCTTCTTCCGTCATGTCCATGAACCGGATACCAACGTTGTATTGATTGCTGCGTGGAATTTTCTGTATCCAGGCAACTTTCGAAATGGCCTTTATTGGACGAGAGAAAGATGGAACTGACATTTCCAAAAGAACTCTTGTAAAGATTGACAGAAAATCACTCGATATAAAACGCGCTCCTCCTTCGCTTACATCCTTAGTAAGCGTACCGGTGTATGCCTCGATGGGGCGTTGTATATCTTTAAATTGCAACGGAAGACGTGCGTTTACTCTTGGAAAACGCCTCCTCTCCTTGACATAAGGCTGCATTATTAGCCTTCCTCCCTTTTAAATAACAGTTTTATTATATCACTATATATTGATACCTGTCAAGGTAAATTTATAGATTTTATAAAAATATTTAAAATGTTTATTTTTCATGTATCTAAAGT
Source organism: Candidatus Omnitrophota bacterium (assembly GCA_013202935.1). Classification (GTDB taxonomy): domain Bacteria; phylum Omnitrophota; class Gorgyraeia; order JABMRG01; family JABMRG01; genus JABMRG01. Next base: position 22,351 of record JABMRG010000093.1, on the reverse strand, counting down.
GTGATGGGTCCTATTGCTATAACATCATGTAGTAGTCATGAAAAGTAGCATCACAATATCTAGTGTTTTGTCCTATCAGAAAACCTTAATCCTAACAGGTATCTTCTATTTGCTACCGCAAACAATAGTATGTAATATATTACGACCAGGTAAAGTGGGATATTCTCTATATAAAAATAACCAAGTGGTATCTCTGATAAGAGACTTATGCCTTTTATTAAAACTGAGATTATACCGTGCAAGCAGAGCCCAATAAGAACACCTAGTGCTGGTAATATAGCTGTTGTTACAAGAAATAATATAGCAAGAAATAATATCACACCAAGCAAAGGCACAACAAATATATTTGCAATTATTGTAATGGGGGATATTATAGAAAAAAAGTATGCTATTATCGGCATAATACCTATATAGACTGCTATTGAGACAAGAACGATTCTAACGGCATAAGCCCCAATCCCCCATTTTCTAATCTGATCAGAAAATAGCGGATTAGAAAGTTTAGGAGTAAGATAACATATTGAAAACACACAAGCAAAGGAGAGAATAAAGCCTGCGCTAAAAAGCTGCATAGGATTATATATGAGGATAATAATCCCTGCCAATGAAAGCGTAGAATATATATCAAAATCTCTTTCGAGAATATAGCTTAACAGATATATGCTTATCATTATAACCGCTCTTATGATAGGTATCCTTTGGCCTGCGATGATAGCATACACAATTAAAAAGGCAAATACCAATACGCATGATATCTTACGGGGTATTCCTATCATGCGCAATATAAAAAAGAGTATAGCTGATATTACCGCAACATGTAGCCCGCTTACCGATACTATATGCGCTGTTCCTGTTTTAATAAAAAGTTCATTTAATTCCTTAGTCAGATATGAACGTTTCCCGATAAGCATAGCATTTACAATAGCTCCGTCGGGAAATCTAAGATGTCTCCTGATTAGGCTTTCTATTCTTGATCTTGCATCAAAGATAAGGCCTTTTATTGAGGCGGCTTTATTTGGCCTAATCCCCTCAACATCATCATCTCTTCTTACATCTATTATCGTATAGATACCTTTTCTCTTTAAATATTCTGCGTAATTAAACTCATCAGGTTTTCTGTTTTTGTAAGGGGTCTTTAGTGTGCCGAAGAGAAGGATCCTTTCACCATATAAGATGTCGTTTTCGTTATCCCAAATATTTACCAAAGACTTCCCCCTTGCCCCAATCCATAATTCATCATCTTTATAGCTTAAGGCCTCTGCAAAAAAGGAAGCTTTTCTTCTACCTGAACGCATCCAGTAATATTCCGGAGATGATACAACAACAGCCTCGATATAATGATGGCTCCTATCATCTTTTAAGAGTTTGGATATGTGGTTCGACGGAAGAGTGTTGAAGTTTACAAGGCTTAAAACCCCCAATAAAAATACAAGCGCACTGCTTACGGCATAAAAGATTATCCTGTTTCTTTTATTAAAAACAAAAAGTAGTATGACGAGCAGCGCTGTAACTGCGACAGCTGGCACAAAGAATGGTTTTATATAGTATGCAAAGATTATTCCTGCCACAAGCAGGATAAATGCTAAGGGAAGCGGCCTATTCATTATTTACTATTATATTATTTTTTATGGATTCAAATTTTTTAGGGCCTATACCTTTTATTCTCATTATTTCAGGCGGGGAGTTGAATCTGCCAATTTCTCGACGGGAGTTTATGATCCTTTGTGCAAGAGTGGGGCCTATGCCGGGGAGCCTGGTAAGGGTAAACTTATTTGCAGTATTTATATCTACTATCTTTCCTTTTTCTATTCTTATTCGCGCATCTTCTAAGGCCTCTGCCTTATCAGAAGATACCACTTCTCTACTATTGCCTTTTTGTTTGCTATAGCATGAACCAGAGACACCTGCAATAGTTATAAGAAGCAGTCCTAAGACAACTATTCTTTCTGCTTTCTGCATAACAGTTCATCCAATCTCACTATATCAAAACCTCTTTTCCTTAATACGCGTATAATCCCAGGAAGCGCCTCTACCGCATTCTTGCGTACCCCAGTTTCCCTTATATTTCGTCCATCATGAAGCAGCAGTATTGACCCATCTTGTGCTTTCTTAGTAGCTATATCTACTATCTCATCAGAAGAGATATCTCTCCAGTCTCTTGAATAGCAGTCCATATCCCAGTCTACTATTGTGTACTTCTTCTCTTCTAAAATACTTTTTGCTTCATCATTATAATCACCATATGGTGGTCTGAACAATTTCGGTTTTATACCTAAGACCTCTTTGAATATATTTTCGCTTTTTTCTGCCTGCCATCGTATCTCATCAGGTTTAAGCCTGCTTAAATGGGGGTGGTCATAGGTATGGTTCCCTATCAGATGGCCCTCTTCTAATGTTCTTTTTGCTATTTCAGGCTGGCGCTCTACGTTCTTAGCAGGAAAGAAGAATGCTGCCTTTATATCGTTGGTTTTTAGAATTTGGAGGGTTTGGAGGGTATACTCACCGTTCGGGCCATCATCAAAGGTAAGTGCTACTTGTTTCATGGAAGCTATTGTAAGCCAACTCTGTCGGTTAGTCAACAAAAAAGGGGACGTTTCACTCGCTCATAACTTATTTAGCTGCAATAAATTATGGACATGGCCATTACATTTTACAATAAGCCTGGGGACACTTTACTTACTTTATCATGTATTAAGCTATTGTAAAGTGTCCCCATATGCGTGAAAAAGTGTAAAGTATTTTTCTATAACTACTTACTGCATAAGAGGTTATGAGCGAGTGAAACGTTCCCTATGAGTAGGTGAAACCAAACACTTCTATGAACTTCTTCCATGATTGGTTCCCCGAGGCGAAGCCGAGGGAAACGTCCCCAAAAGAATGAGGGGCGGTCCTACTTAAAGGACCGCCCCCCTGGCAAAACTTGCTCAAGCTGCGAATATTACGCGGCTCTGAGCGCTAATATAGTCTGCATGAGGTACTGTTCCAGTTGACCCTCTTCATAGTATACAGTAGCTTCTGGGATTATCCATATTATACGATTTGCTAGAAACAGCCTTATAGCTGCTTCTCCATCATTTCCAGTAACTACTGGAGAGAGCATTTGTATAGCTAGTCTTCTTATGGGCTCTGGGACATCAGTTCCCATCTCTGTTAAATACCATAATACTTTAGCACGCATCACAAGGAGTGAGAGTGCCGTAATCTGCCCTTTTTCAAGCGGGCAACTTAACGTATAAACACTTAGGTGATTAAATGCACGCTCTTGCGAGCTTGATATACCTATTGCTGTTTTTACGTCATTAGCTCTAAGTGCAGCTTCTATGGCCCCATCATTATCTGCGTTAACTACTATTATCTTACATCCTTGTCTCCTCAATACTTCAGCATCAAATTGCGCACGTGTTGCAGAACTTGCAGATTGATATAACTCACCAAAAACCGATTCTGAATCAAACAGGATAGGCACAACCTTATCTTTATATTGAGCAACTACAGGCGTTACATTGTAACCTGCGACTCCTTCTAAGCCTTGTAACTGCTGACCATATCTTACTAGGCCTCCAAGCTCAGCTCTGGTATGCTCTACTAACTTTATGTTCCTGTTAGCTGCCTCGCGAATATTTGCTTCTGCATCAGGGGTTGCTATCTGAGTATTTTGTGCTATTGCACTGTCCCACATAGCCTCAAGTTGACCCAGTTCAGTCTCATTCACTACTTCATCTATCATTGCCTTTGCTTCAATTATCGCCATTGCAGCACCAATAGGTCGGTTTGCTGACTGAAAAACAAGTCCGCCGTCAGTAACAGTAAAAGGAGCAGGAACTGAGATTCCTTCTTCTACAACTGGTAATTGTAAGCTTGTATCAAGCTCTACACCAGCTGAAGAAGCTCTGACAAATGGTGCGTTTTCTAAGTCTGCTAAATTAACAAAAATATTCCTTTTTGCTGCAGGGTTAATAGCTTCTGCTGGGCCTTCTAAGGTTATCGATATAGCGGGAAGGCTTACAGATTCTCCAGTATTAAGCTCTCTAGCTTCAGAAGAAGCTTCAAATTCAGTGAATGGGCTATCTCTTCCTACAGGTGGCTCACCTTTATCTCCAGGACCATCATTAAAGGAGTTTACCTCATCTCCATCAAATGGATTTTCCTGTGGTCCCCAATCAGAGTTTATGTGGCCAACACCTGCTCTTGGCTTATTATATTTAAGAAGATTAAAGATCCCGGTATCTGCAGACCAGTTAGCTGCGACCTGTAACGCGCGAGCTGGTGTAACTCCCATCTTGCGTCGCTGTTGGCCATGTCCTTTAAAGACATGTACGCTAACATCCTTACCTGTTACAATATCTGTACCTTTTATGGTCACAAGCTGATCAGGCCCTAATGCACCAAAAGAAGGGTATGTACTTACTCTGCGACCAAGCTCATTCTCAGGACCTTCTAAAATAGGTATTCCATTAAATGTATTTTCTGATGTAGGAAACTGGCTAAGGCCCCATATAGAAAGCAAGCCATCTTCTTTATTCATCTTAGGCCCCATATTTGTAAGTACATCAATTGTCTTGAATGCTGAAGCAGTAACAGTGTCAGGTAATTGAACTCCTAAGATCTCTTCAATGGCATCTCGCTCTAAGACTGTAACTGTGCGGCCTAACTGAACATCAAACCTGGTACCCTTTGTATTGACAATCTGAACACGACTCGCAAAACTGGCTTGATTAGATGTCACTGAATTTGGAACCACAGAAAATGGTATACTATCTATACCAGCGGGTGTCTGCCACTGTTCAAATTCTTGCTCTGCTACAGGTAGGTTCTCTGGGAAGAATACGGCATTTGGCCCACCTTCAGGATGAACCCAGAATCGCCAAAGACCACCAATAGCATTTATATGTTGTTCTCTTTCACCGTCAGCAAATCTCCTAAGAAGGCCTCTGTCGAGCCATACTATGTTTCTGCCCTCTGCACCTTGAGTAGTAAGTCCCATAATTCGGGCTTGAGCAGCAGGTAGAATATCAACGCGTCCATTCCCATCTTGGGTAGTTAAAGATACTACACCCTGTTCGTTTACGCCTCGTTCATACTGACCATAAAGGTCAATAAATAACTCGTGATCCTGTCCAAATGTCACCTGGCCAGCAGCAGATGCCTTTATAAGAGCTGCCCTGCCAGCTAATGCCTCTGTTGTAGGCAGGTTCTCTATGGCTATAGGTGCTGTAGTAACAGCAAATTCACGATCTCCTGCTTGTACTCTAGCAGCTTGTTGTCCGTCAGGTATGTTAATGCGCTCTACATCAGCAGGTAGCGTACCACTGTCAAGTTGTCCGATAAACGTAAGCAGAGCCTGCTCTTGCGCTTCAATAAGAGATCGAGCTGTGTCACCTGTCTCTAGCTCCGCTCCTCTAAGAATCGGGCCGAGCATATTCACAGCTCCTGTGCTTTCTGCTGGAGTAACCGCATGGTTATAGGTTAATCCGCCTCCAAATATAAGCACGCCCACTAAAAAGATTGCTTGTATTCCAATTATAACTTTTGTCCTATTCATTTTTTTCTCCTTGCTTGCTTTCTGTTATGTTTTTTAGATACATTTCATAAAATTCATCTAGCGGGTCTTTTTCACCGAGAATGACCGATCTATATGGATTATCTTCTTGTAGTTTATCCACCTTAGGTGTAATTACTACATAAGAAACCTTTTTATCTTTCAAAAGCCTTGTTATGCCATCTGTATGGAAACCGCCTGATACCAATACCGCCATCTTGGATCTTTTCTCATTCATCTTCTTCAGAGTATTATATACAAGGGCACTGTCTCTCTCCTCTGCTAAAGAATAGAATCTCTCAAAATCTGGAAGCTGTGCGTCTAATTTTCTGAATACAGGATCAAGTTTATACTTTATTTTGTATCTTGGTGCGTTCTCTGATATGAAATTAATAAAATATGAGGCCATAAACTCTTTTCTGTTGTCTCTGTAGTGTTGAAGCGTCTCTTTGGTAAGCTTTAGATTGAATAAATCCTTTAATACCCCTAAATTATAGGCTATCTTGTCAATCGTGCGCTCGGTATGATTCCTGAACATCTTCTCCTTAAGGGCCTTTTCTAATTGCTCAATCTCTTTGAAGAGGGTGATATTTTCTATCTCAGAATAGAGTGTCAGGTAATCGATATATTTTGCAAGCTGGGCAAACTCTTCGTCCATAGCAGGGGTATTATCTTTTTCTGACAATGCTCTTAGATATGTATAGAATGATAGGGCGCTTAATTTGCCTGTCTTAAAGTATAGGCTATTATCAAGAAGCTCTGAGAGCTCATTCTTCTCCAATACCTCATTAAGTTTACCTATGTATGCTGAACGTTGGTTATCCACCTCTAAGAAGTCTATTGCAGCCTCTTGTTCAAGAACCTTATTGAGCCCTATAAAGTTTGGGTATTCTTTATTGTCTATCTTGTGTGCACCCAAGAGCCCTCTTAAATATCCTATATACTCTGAAAAGTCTAGATTCTCATTCTTATACGCATTTATCTTATTATCGAGCTCCTTTAAATCCTTGGAATAGGCCTTGGATTTAAAATCATCGATTATTGAACTTATGTTATTATGGAAAACAATATTAGTATCTTTTGATTTAAGTGATGCCTTAAATGCCTCTACATTATCCTTATGCAGCTTCTTATTATCTGCACCATAAAAACTGAAATTTGCATTACGCATCACATGCGCATAGGCGGGGCCGTTTATCCTGCCTATCTTAATAAAATACTTTGCAACTTCTTCTTTTATATGTTTATTAGGATAATGAGAAAGGGCTGTCTTCTCAAGCTTACCTACTGAACCTTCTACTGTGACAAGGTCAAGGCCGTATTTCTCTATAAGCTCATCTATAATATGATATATAGACATCTGTGCATCATAATTGCAGTGTAGGTCTTGTATATGTACTATTATGCCGTGATTTCCGCCTGCAAAATAGCTATCTCTTATCGAACCGTAGGTTGCAGGTACTAACTCAGCAAGGTTATCTATAGTCTGTATGGGCTCTTGGGAATAGGAGGGTACAACAATAGATGAAGATACTATATATACTATAGTAATATAGGATATAATATATTTATATGCTCTGTTCATGCAACCCTTCCTTCCCTATTTTGATACTTTTTGCATACATATTTTCATCTTATATTAATATTTTTAAAGCCTTAAAAGAAGTATACCAGAAAACCGCTATTTTGTCAAGGATTTTCTCATCTTTTTTAGGTTTTTATAGGAGGCAGGAATCTTGCTAAAACTTATAAAAACCGCCTAATTTTACACCATATGTCTGAAGCTTATTATCCGGGATTTCTGAGCTCAATATTCCTGCATCTATCCTCTCTGTCCTATCAAGGCTTTGCAGGTCCCAGAATCCGCCTAAGCTTATATCAAATCTATCAGAAACATTGTATTCACAGCCGCCTTCAGCATGCCATACAACGCCCTTATTGCAATCAAATCTTCCTAATTCATCATTGTTAATATGAGCATATACAAGAGGTGCCCAATAACCGCTTCCGTAGAAATTGAGTGGCTCAGCAAATGCAAGATCTAACCTTCCACCTATACCAGCAAATGATACATTAAAGTGCTGGTCAACCTCTCCGATTTGTGTAGGGGAGGCTCCTAAAGCAATGGAATTCGCCCTCTCAAACTCTATCCTTCTGTACCCAGCATTAACAAGTGGTGTAAACGATATATATTTGCCGGGGTCATTTATAGCCCAGCCAACATTCAAATTAACATCTGCCCCTCTAAGGTCCATATCATTAGCCTGATATTCTTCCGCGCCACTAAGGCTCCATTTCTCTGTATCTTCCATTGTGGTAAATAGGCCGACCCTTAAAGAACCCTCTATAGCTTCTTTATCATAGGCATCAAGCCCAAATTCTATTTTGCCAATATAGCTATCCCAATCTGACTCTATATCAGCAGCCTTGCCCCTCGCCTGATATTGCACGCCTCCTGCATAGAGGCTTGTTACAAATTTAGCTCCTGGTATATCAGGTCTTAGCGGGCCGAGTTCATTTCTGGTAGGCATAAGACTCGAATCTCTGCTTGATTTATCAGCACCTCCCCAATCACCTGTGTAGACTACTCTGACAATATGACGGGTGTCAAGTGCTGCCATGTCATCATACCCATTAGGATATGGGTTACCATAACCAACATAATCCCCATACATAATCCTAAGATGCTGATCTTCATTCAGTTCATAATCCATTGCTGCAAATATATTATGGTGGCCATCAAAGTGGTATCCATGATCACTTGCATCAAGATCCTTATGAAGATCCCTCTGCCTTGTATATTGATATAGAAGCCCTAATTTTATATTGGTACATGGTTCATATCCCAGTTCGATGCCATGGCTTGTAGCAAAATCATCTATTGCCATAGCATACTTATTGTCATTCCAGACATATTTAAGAGCAACTGTTACAGGATCAAACGGCTTATAGGCAAATCTCGTCTTGAATACATTATAGTAGTCGTATGGAGGTAGATCAAAGAAACCCTGATCATATAAAAACGGAACTAGTTTATCCCATATAACACCGTCTCTATACTCATCTGTAATATACGTATCATTTAAGAGGCCTCTTGGCATATCCTTCGGGTCATTTGTAGACTCGTATATGCCCATACCTGTAAAATAATCTGTAAAATCATACTGCAGCCCACCGGAGAACGATCCGATTGAAGGGTCTTCGCCTGCTTGTATTATAGTGTTTTCAAGCCATGTATCCTCGTATGAAAAATAGTCTGTAAACGCGCTGTATGCGCTCTTGGCGTTTATAAACGGGTCAACATGCCTTTCTGTCTTCCCAAGATGCTGGTAATATCCGAGAAGCTTTGCTGTAAGTTTCGGAGTAAGAATATGCGTTGTCTCTCCCCTGAAGACATTCTCTATAAATGCCCCTCCATCTTCGTGAACAGTCCTGGCATCAAACCTTGCCTCACTGTTTGCATCAGGAAAGAATGTCTTTAGTGTAATCCCAAAGGCATTTCTTCCTACATCAACACCATCGCCTACCTTTAGGGCCTCATCTTCACCTGTTAGGTCACCAAAATAGATATGCTTGGAATAATCAAACTCTTTCCTCGTCAGCCTATAGTTGGAAAGGGCGGGAAAGAATTTATCATCCATATGTGTAAACTTTGCCTCAAGTTCATATCTGTCCAGCGGACCCATTATTTTCATAGGGCCTTGATTTCTGATTCCCAGCATCGCGCCATAGCCTGTATATTCATTTTTGTATCCTATAGCCTCTTCTACACTCATATGGCTTACAGCCCCTTCTGCAATCAAGTCTGTACGTGGAAATAGCTCGTAAGAGGCATCAATAGCAAATAGATTATTGAACGCTTCAGCTGAATTGTGCCTGAAACCCATCTTTAATGTATATAGTCCTCCTATATCAAGCTTATCAGTCAGAGGGGCTTTTGCCCTTATAGCAGCAGGAAGACTTGTCGCCTGGTCGTATGTATCCCAGAGGTTCCTTGGTGTAGCTGCAACAGCCTGTACTGAAGCACCATTTTCAAACTCTGCATTAAATGATGCGCCTCTTAGGAATGTCAGCCGTTCTGCTTCGCTGTCTCTGGCCATAAATGACTGGCTACTTAGCCATTGGCCTTTCTTAGTAGGCTCCGTTGTCCTGTCAAAACCTGCAGGGGCAGAAGTACCGTTTCGTTCAAATACGCGGCTTTGGTCATATCTGTCAAGCCAGGGGCTCTGTTCCCAATAAACCCTGCGGTTGGATAGGCCCATAGGATCGTCGGATGTTAAGGCCTCATCCTGGTTTGACATAAAAAATAGTTTTGCTCGATAAGGCTCTTTATCATATTCTATCCAGGATTTACGTAAAGGAACATACATCCTGTCTATCTCATGGTCAGCTACCTGAAAACGATTCGAGCCAAAACCAGCACTTCCTCCATAACTTTGAGACGAGAGTTTTCCATCTATAACCTTATTTTCCTGAATATTTAAGATATCACCTGTGGTAGTCCTATATGATTCATTTATAGTACGCCTTACGTTTGACCAGTACTTAAGGTCCATCTCAACATTGTCACCGTTTGAGCCGGTTACAAACATCCTCTTTCTTCCTACAAATGTCCATGGATCTATAACTATCTCATTATAAGTGCTTAGGCTATCTGTTATAGGATTATCAATCTCTACCTGAAGGCGTGAATATATCTCCGGGTCATAACTGTTATGCCTGTTGCGGCCAAATACATATCTCCAGCTTGTATCATCAGAAAAGCTATGGTAATCAGCGTTTGCATTCTTCCATTCAAAATCATCCTCAGTGGCTCCAAAAGCTATGCGGTATTTTCCCCTTATTCTCGACGGAGCAATGGCGCTGTTTGCGCTATCTCCCCACTGTTGTATCTTTGAATTTATGCCGTCTGAAAAAGCGTCAAAGTAAGGTACTTCACAAGGCCCAGCCTCTTCTACGCAAGGCTCACATGGCGCTGCGGAAGGATATTTCTGGGCTAGATCTATCTCTGGTTCTGGTTCGCCGCATTCTTCTATAGAAGCTGGGTACTTTTTGGATGGATCCGGTTTTGGTGCAGAACGTTCTACTTTAGCAGGTTTTTTTTCTACTGTTTCTGGTCTTGGGTATTGCTTAACAGCCTCTTTTGTGGCGGCTCTTTTAGGATATTGCTGCGGCTGTGACAGCTCCTCTTTGGTGCTTGGCTCTGGCGTAAGTTTATGTTCCGGTGCTGGTTTATAGACTCTTTTTGGTCTCGGTTTATAAACTTCTTCTGATACGCTTGATACAACCTGTCTACTTGGCCTTTCTTCCTCCGGTACTTCCTCCGCAAATGCAATAGCACGCCTAAGAGCCTTTGTGCGCTCCTGCATCACATGCGCTGGTTTCTTACCGCCTATCATCTCCTTTACAGATATTATCTTTAATTGAGCTTCTTCAGAATTGGGTTGTATTATAAGAGCCCTCTCATAGGAAAGAAGCGCTGATTCAAGCTGGTTATCCTTAAGATAACCCTCGCCCTTCTCCATATAGTACCTATAAGATGCTTTATACTGACATGGGGTAAAATGGCTATTTTCCTTTGCCTCTGCATTAGAAGATACGGCAATAAGCACAAGGATAGTTAGGGTTGTTAATGCTATTAATTTTCTTCTATTTCTCATAAATTATCCACAAAACAAAAAGGGAGCATACTCGAAGGCTCTCCCCTTGTTCATCCACCGATTCCACCGAGTATATATTTACTATACTAAGAATAACATAAAGATAAAGTCCTATCAATAATTATTTACTAAATTTAGGACTTTTTTTGGAGACGGGAACATTTTCTACTGCTGGATACGATAGGTAAGAATAATGGGTTTATCCTTCCTTATAATATCTACCTCTATCTCCTTCTGATTTCTTAGCTTCTTATATGCTGTAAAGATCTGGTGAGGGCTGTTTAGGTTAAGCCCGTTTATACTCTTAACAATGTCGCCCTCTTTTACTCCTGCCTCTTTTAGTATGCCTATTTCTGTAAGCTTGGTTACCATAATTCCAATTTTTTTGCCATCCTTGAGATACGGGCTTATCTTTATATTGCGCATTATATCTGCTGTCCTCTGGATTGCACCTTTTACAGTAGATTCATCAACCAAGAACGTATTACCTTCTTTCTTTATCCTATACCATTTTTCATCTTCAGACTGAAGGCCCTGTGGCTGCCATACCCCACCTGTAGGTAAAGAGAGTTTATACTCGCCATCTGATGAGGCAAATGTTACCTCTCCCCTTGTTATATATGCGATCTTTAAAACGCCTTCTATTGTATCGCCTATCTCATACATAGTGGCTCTGCCGTTTCTTGTATCTTCCAAGACTACTAAAGGTTTTAAGCTTCTCGTAAAGAGCGTGCCTTTTAACTTAAGATGGGACATAGATGCAGAAGGCCTCAATGTATCTGAGCTTCTTTCTTGAGTCGCCTCAGACATAGATATAGAGACCGGCAAGCTTAATGCAATAACAAGTAAAATAATATATAGTCGTCTCATCTTACCTCACCATCCTTCTGGCAAGTCTAACAAGCGGTTTAAGTAATATTCTTGCAATCTTTCTAAGAACCGGCCTTCTACTTATAAACTTAGCTACCGGTGGACTATAGCGATAATAGTTCCATACAAACTCTCTTCCAAGGCTATTGCGTATAAGGTATTTGTCCCTGAATTCTCTCAGTATAACTACATCATCAGCCATGGCAGTTCCATATGCAGCGGTTGCAATAAAGCAATAACTTGCGGTGCTACCTGAACTTGCTGCTGCGCCACTTGCTCCTCCTGCAGCTGCTACACCACCGAGACCTATCAATCCGATACCTGAGAAGTGGTTAGTCTGTGCTGATACATAGTTTTCAACAGGGTGCACTACAGAATTATAGAGACGTTCCCATTCACCCTGATCATTCTGCCAAGCGACAACTAAGGTGTTCTCATCTATACTTGTTCCATCTACTATGCCGTTATTATCGGCATCTGGATAGTATAAGTAGACTGTAACATCTTTTAGGAAATTATCAATACCGGTGACCTCAAGGCTTATCTGGCCTATCCCTGCGTCAAGAGTCTGAGTGACAGTAACATCAGAGCCCTGGCTTATAGCATTTGCAGGTATTTCGATGCGCGTACCGTCGGGGAATATAATATCAGTCGGCTGATCTGCAGGTACTGCAACCTGTTTTGTATGAGTATTACCACTTGTATTCTCCAATATATCAGGGCTTGTACTCGTAACCTCTATATTAGTAATCTTATATGCGTATGATGCATCAGTATAGTCACCATTTACAACAGCACGTAACTGATATGAACCGCTTAAGGCTGTAGTATCCCAGGCCACGGTATAGGAAGCGGCTGCTGTACCTAGCCCTATATCAATCCAGCCACTACCATCATTATACTGGAACATAACGCTACTTACCCCTGCATCATCTGGATATACTTCAGCTACAAGCGTAACAGCATTTCCGTATATGCTTGTATTCTCAGTAGGCATGCTAACATTACTCTGATAATTAGCAGGATAGTATGCAAATACAGGCATATAGAATGTATCTGTAAGTCCATTTGTATCTGTTACTCTTAACATGGCTTCATAGTAACCGGATAGCTCGTAATCATACACAGGAATATCTGCAGATGATGTTGTTGTATAATCTATATTTTTGTCTCCATCAAAATCCCACTCATATTTTGCTATACTACCTGAGTTTGCATAAGCTGTTGAGTGGTCAAAGCTAGCCTTTATAGGAACAGGGTAGCCTCCTATAGAAGTAGCGCCTGTAGTACTATTATAAGAAACGGTTGCAAGCGCCTTTGGAGGGGTTATAGCTGAATCTGATATGATTACCAGCACATTATCTGTACTGGAGACAAATGCTTCAGTATGAATCTTAAGAACAGCCCTGTATATACCCGGTGCGCCATATACATGAGACGTATCTGCATATCCTGTCCAACCGGGATTTTCAATTGTGCTCGACCAGTCATATATACCATCTCCTTCAAAATCCCATTCTAATTTTTTGGCATATCCAAAACTATTGCCGCCTTCGGGTGCGCCATAGCCCCCTAATGAGACTGCCGAACCAGCAGTTCCATATATAATATAGCTATTAAGAAATACCTTCGGCCTGCTATATAAACCATACCAGCCCGAGGCATCAATATCTATGCCTACAGTGGCTATATCAGATAGGCCGCTTGTATCTGTAACTTTTAGTGAGGCATTGAATGACCTGGGATTAGTCTCATCATATGTTTTGGTTATATCTGCTGACTGGCTGGAAAATGAGTCATACTCACCATTTCCTGTTGTATCCCACTGGTAATTTACTACACCTACATCATCAGAACCTGAACCATCAAGCTCCAGTATAGTAGGAATGGTAATGCTTGCAAGGCTCAAAACAGTAGTTGCTGTTGGAGGTGAGAGTGCGGTATTCCTTGTTATGTTTACAGTAGTAACTGCTATGCCAGCATTGCCTGTTGTATCTGTAACACGTACCTTTGGGTTAAAGCTTCCACTTGCGGTATATTTATAGGCAGCAGTATTTCCTTCAGATGCATAAGTCCAGTGGTCATATGTGCCGTTTCCGTCGAAGTCCCACTCATATTTAACTATTGAAGCACCTGTTGGGCCTGCGGTAAGAGTAACATCCATAGGCTGTAGGCCACTTGAAGATGAGGCTGAGAGTGTTGCTGCTATACTGCTATTAGAAACAGTAGGGTCTGTTCCCATGCGGTATTCTTCGCGGTTGGTTATGCCATCATCATCACCATCATAATGGGCATCATCAGGATCAGAGGAATCTAGTCCATAAGTACTCTCCCAATTATCCGGCATACCATCGTAATCAAAGTCGCTACCTCCTCCAATAGTAACCGATGCTGTAAATGTAGCCTTTGCGTCTGAACCAAACGCAGCAAAAGACAGAGGCACATTAATAAGGCATACTGCTACGACTAGTAAGATGCTTGTGCATCTTACTATGATCGCCTTACCTCTTCTCTTTACTTCCGCTGCGGTATACATAATATTATCCCTCAAGCTCCATCCTTTATTACCTTTATATCTCCATCTTTAAAACTAAATGCTGATATATGTCGTATCTTCTCCAACTTATCACCATATACTATCTCCGCTACTACTTTATAATCCCCATTCGAGAGGCCTGGATATCTCCAGATAAGCGAAAACGTATGGTCTTGCCCTCGGAGTAGGGTCTTTGCCTCTTCTAAAACGAACCTCTTTACCTCTTTGTCTTTCTCATCCGTTATAGATACTTTGATATCAGGAACTATATGCACATTGCCTGTATTTTGAACCTCGATATCAAGGTTTAGATCTTTCTTTTTTGCTTCTTTCTTATATATAAGGCCTACATCTTTTATCTCTGCTCCATACTCTTTTGTGCCCTCTATAATAAGATAAAGCGGAATGCCGTTCCTTATATTTAAGGCAGAGTCTTCTGATTCCTTATAACAGAGAAACAGCATTGCCAGCATCTCCCCTTTAACATCTGCCGGGGCAGTGACAGTAACCTTAAGTGGTTTTGTGTCGTTTGCCTTTAATTCAATCATGTCTTCTTTTAAGGATATCCAGAATCTTGTATCCTTTGTGCCTGCCCACGCTTTAGGGTCTACTGTTATGTGTAGATCGTCGGGGCCAGAATTATATATCTGATATTCGACTGCTTTTTCTTCACCAGGTGAAAGTTCCAGAATATGCCTATCAGGGGTAACTAATACCCCTGCCTCAGCATTAGCTGCTGCTGTTGCCATAATCATCATTGCTATAAACAGTATATTAAAGACTCTCATCTTGCCTTCCTCATATTTTAGTCAGAAGTATACCTTATATCATCTATATATACATCTACTTCTTCTGAGCCTGCGACAATAGTAAAGCCATTAGATACATGCGACATATCAAGCATAACGCCTGGCTGCTCGGGGTCTTCCAAACTCAATGTTATATCTTGCCAGCTGGTATTAAGGCTCCTAAATTGTTCGATAGCATTTATTGGTATAATGCTGCATGAATCGCCCGCATATCCTAAATAGAATCTTACGAGAGTATCCTCGCTTGCCTTTGCCCTAAATTTCATTTCCGTAGCGCCTGTCAGGTCATAGCCCTTATTAACTCCCCCATTCCATTCGCCTTCCGGTTCCTGCCATACCAGGCCACACCAGTACTGATCATTGCTTCCTGCGGTACCGGTAAAATGTATCTTGAAACAGGTATCTCCATAGTCTGTATCAGTGCTTCTTGGGTCTGTATACATATTATCTGAAACATTCATCCATCCGGATGGCATATAGCGGTTCTCTAAATATGTATTATCATTAATTAGAGTAGCTGGGTCTGCTGTAAAGTTTATATTGTCTCCTGGAGAAGGAACATCAGCATCTAATGCGCTGCCCCAGAGCATATTATAGTCTAGTGTCGTAGCCACAAACCATGCTGTAGGTGCTATATGGGCGCTTGCAAAATAAGAGTAGTCAAGCCCTGTTGTTATGCCGCCATCTGTTCCATTTTCTGCTACTGGTTTTGATGCTGCTGGAATACCTTTATAATTTGAGGTTAAATTTTCGTTGTAGTCTTCAGTCCAGAAATCATGATATTGTGCTAGTTTTATAGACTCAAGATAGGTGTCAGAATTATCGGTAAGACCATAGTTGCCAGCTACCTTATATGCCTGCGCAAGCTGCGCGGTTCCTTCAAACCAGATGCCATCAGGCTCTATTGGGCTATTATATATATTATATCCGAAATCTATACCTTCTATTGATATTGAGTCTGCAACTCCCTCTTCAGTCTCAAAGGTCTCTTTAACATACTCTATTGTCTCTGAGATATCATTATCAGCTCTTTGCGCATCACCTAGAGCTAAGACTGCAAGAAGGTTTACATCTGCAACAAGACTATCTGTATTCTCGCTACCATCTGAGTTTAAGCCACAAATATATCTATCGTCAGCAGCAACCCATGCTATAGTCTGTACAAAATCTTTTGCCCTGTTGGCCCTTGTAAGCCATTTGCCGGTACCTGTAATATCATAAAGATGCGAAAATGCAACATAGGTTGCTATATTATGCTCTGTCGACTTAGACTCATCTAGGGTAGTGCCATCTGAGTTAAAGCCAAGATAGTAACCGGACTGCGAGCTATCATAGAAGTTTGCGTGAATAAAATCACCCGCATCCTCTGCAGCCTGAAGTACCTCTGCTAAAAAGGCTGTATCTGTTACACCGGCATTTGGCGCATTCTTGTAATACTGGCATAACGCGTTTATAGCCCAGGCAATATTTCCTGTGTATGACCTATCAAACATAGTACCTGTTAAAGGTGGTACTGAACCTGTAAATTCCTGCGTAGCATCATATGCATCTCTTAATCTTCCGTCTGCAAAGCTATCATTATTCTGCGCCCAGATAAGGCTTGTTATCAGAAGCCTTGCTCGGGAGAGATTCTCTTCAGTAGGTCTTGCCATGTAGGCACATATAGCAAGGGCATTGTCATATGTAAACGCAACACCTTCTAAAGAACCCGATGGGCCGGGCGGATATGGATCAGAATAACTTTCTATAAGGCGCTTCTCGCCTGTTTGAAAATACTGGTCCATCTTTTCATTTATATGCTCATACGCCATCTGCATGGCAGGTGCGCCTTCCTGATATACATAAAACGGAAATTGTGAAATTCCATGATACGACTCTACTGTTAAGGTCGATGTCTGATATGTCGCACCCACTAAAGCTACATCAAACTTTGCGGTCAGATATACATACGCTTTTTCAGGATTATGGCCCCTTGCTAATTCATGCCATGCTATACCTGACTGGTTCCACAGTGTGATATAATCCTCTCCATCAATAAGGCTCACAGCATCCGCAACCTTTACTCTGTAAAAAGCGATGGGGAGAGAATCTGGATCTGTCCATTCTGTCTGCGTACCACTTTGCGCAGGATAATCACTTTCTACAAGCTCCCATATACCAGACATTAAATCCGTACACCTCTCAATATCATAGCTTAAGACACCGGTTACGTTATTAAATGTAATAACTATGGGGTCGAGGCTAAACCCGGTTATTCGTACATCTGTGCCAATTAGACTTTCATCCGGGGTATTTTTATCCTTTAGGAAGCGCCACATGTAATCAGTAAAGCCTTCCCCACCAAGACGTAACTGTATATCTTCCAGGTCTGCTGTCGATAGAAGAGAATCGGTCATGCGCCATGCCATAGGTAGCACGATCGAGGTATTGCCTGTCTTTATAAGCCCTGCCGGGTTTGCACTTCCGGTATATTTTGGATTGGCTGAGCCATCTTCGTTGTCAGTATAAAATTGTATGCCCCAGCCAGTAGAAAGGTCTGAATGGGATATCTCTAAATACTGGTCAGCGGCTTTCCAGCCAGTCAAGCCTGCTTCTATATTGCTCCAGGTTATAAGCCCTCCGGCAGCAGGTTGATCATCGCTTATATTCTTAACTGCGACATTAACCTGCCCGCCTGATGTGTTTATAACACGAGCTGCAGCCTTGCCTGCTGCCTCAACCTTATCAGACCCTAAAAGAAGCAGGCAGCCTATCAGTATACATATCCGAATTGTAGTACTCTTATAAATAGAGTACATTTTTTACTCCTTGTCTTTAAATAACTATACACATCAATAATATATAAGATTCCCGGTCCTGCCTACCGGCAGTTATACTGCTATAGTCCTGCCCGATCCACAAGATGTATCCTCTTATTCCTGCCTGACCAAAAAGGCATCAGGCAGGACCAGGATAAAATCTTATATATTAAAGATGGTACATCTCCACAGTTAACATGTTAGTAGTATACGTTTTTGCCGGTATAGCCAGAGTAAAGTTAGCACCAAGGTAAATATAGTACTTATCCTGCGGGTGGTTTGGTGTAGCAAAGTTGAGTGGTTCACTAGCACCCGGTGCATGGTGATAACCTGCTGATCCGATAAATGTAGCATCTACCTGATAGTCGTCAAATGCCTGATCTCCGGTAGTTGTAACATCTACATCGTCAGTACCCTTATCCAGTATAAAGAACCATGGAAAATAAGGGTCTGTTCCACCTGGCGCATGGCCTGTTACTCCATCATAGAGCACGGTGTAGTTACCATCTCTTCCTTGGATTATCTCCAACTCTTCTGAGCTAGCAGCAGCAGAACCAGGATCGCTATAGGTTGCTGCAACTGGATCATAGTATCCTGCCTTGGTTCTCCAGCACACAGGTAGGTTGTAGATTGTGCTGTCTGTCCTTACAAGACCAGCTGGATTATTTGTTCCTGTATACTGCGGGCTTGCTGAAACATCCTCGTTGTCTGTATATGTCTGAATACCCCAATTGCTGTATGTCGCAAAACCAGTAACTTCGATATACTGATCAGCTGTTTCCCAACCATCGCCAGCATCAACACCTGTCCAGGCAACATCAGTTGCTGTTGCATCGTCACTAAGGTTTTTCAATGTTGCGCTAAATGGCTCACTTATACCAGCAGTTCCGCCAACACTACCACTACTTGCTGTAAATGCCTCAGTACCGTCAGACGTAAAAGCTGCCAATGCCGTACCGCTTGTGGAGGCTACCATCACGATAGCCACTAAAAGTGATAACAACTTCTTCATCTTTTCCACCTCCTTTCGTATTAGATTTTTTTCGAATAATTTAGGAAATTTCATCTTTCTTTCCTCCTTTTCCTATTTTCATTCATTGGTTATTTGTTATACGTTTTTGATTATTTCCACTTTTACTAACATAATTATAAGTAGATAAACCACCTCCTTAATATAAGATGTTGATTAATTATAATTGGATTGATATTATAGTATATGCGTATATAGCTAGCCCCCTAGGTTTGACATGTTAACCGTTCCTAGTATTTTCCATAACTCTATACTACTATTAGAGTTAATATATTCCCTACTGTGTAATAAGTATACCATAAAAACCTACTTTTGTCAACCTTTTTTAAATATTTTTTAAATATTTAAAAAAACCCACTGATTTTCATCCCACCGAAATATTTTATTGAGTTTTAAAGAGAAAAGGCCTCTTTTTGGGAGGCTCTTATATTATACTATAGATAAGAAAAAAGTCAAGAAAAATAAGCCTTATCCCATAAGAACTTCTATCTTATGCACCTTTTTGTCCTTGTGGGGATATATTAATGTGCCGTTTATCTCTTCTCCATCGACAAGAACTCTTTTCACGCCCTTTTCCTTAGATTTAGGGTTTTTAATGGTGATTTCGTAGGTAGCACCTCTAAATGGCCTGGTAATCTTGCACTTTTTCCAGGATTTGGGTATACAGGGGTCTATTCTTAAACCTTCATAATCCCTCTTTGCACCAAGCAGCCATTCAGTAGCAGCCAGGAAATTCCAACCAGCATTTCCAGTTATCCAGGTAAAGGCACCTTCGCCATATAAGTAAGGGTGTTCTGGCCCTACCAGATATTCAGCATATACATAAGGCTCTGTCTTGTAAAGATCATAGTTTTTTTGGCAGCTTGGCATTATCTTTTTCATAGACTGATATGCCTTTGTGCCTCTGCCTGCAATACATTCCGCTACTACCTGGAACGTTACAGCATGGCAAAAGATAGCGGCGTTCTCCTTAGTGCCTTCTGAAAACATGCTTATCCTGCCAAGCTTAGGATCCCACTTTGAGTATGCGGGTGAAAAGAGCGCTATGCCGTGAGGCCCATCTAAGTATTTATCAACAGATGCAAGCACCTTCTTTTGTCTCTCCTTACTGATCACTCCGGAGAGGATAGACCAGGATTGCGCATTTATATATATCTTTCCTTCTTTATCCTTACGTGAGCCATATGGTGTGCCATCATCAGTAAAACCACGTTTATACCATGCGCCATCCCAGGCTATATCGTTTATCCTGCTAGACATTGTTTTCGCCTTATTTAAGAGCTCATCTGCTTTTTGGCTTTTTCCGACTAAGAGAGCAAGTTCTGCAAGCATCTTCAGGCTTCTTACCAATGCCATGGCGAGCCAGACACTTTCGCCTTTAAGCTTTATGCCTGCTGCATCTATGGCATCATTCCAGTCAGCATGGCCTATCAGAGGCAGGCCTTTGGGCCCGACGTCATTAAAGGTATAGTTTAGGTTCTTTTCAAGATGTTCAAATATAGTACCTTCTCCATCAATACAGCTTCCGCCTTTAAAATCTGGATCGACATCCCAACCGTTTATCCACTTATCTTTTAAGTAGGGCGCATACTCTTTTAGTATATCCTTGTCGCCTGTCTCTTTTATATATGAGGCTACTGTATACGTAAGCCATGCAGGGTGGTCTTTATTGGGGCGGTGTTTTGCAGGGCCGGTCGTATCTGAAAATCCTGGTGCGCATGTTCCATCCCGCCTTATAAGAGAGACCAGCTGCTTTATCTTTTTCTTTGCATGAGCTAAGTCTATAGACATAATACTTTCCGCATCCTGACAGGAGTCGCGATAACCCCGTCCGCCTGCGCCCTCATGATAATAACTCGGTGAACGTGACCAGAAGTTACAGATATAGACCTGATACTTCACCCAGATATTCATCATAAGATTAAAATCCTTATCAGGGGTCTCAATCTCTATATTATCAAGGACCCTGCTGCGCCATAAGGCCTTTACCTTCTCAAGCTCCTGCTTTGCTCTTTTAGTGTTGCGGTATTTTTTAAGAAGCTCTGAAAGGTGATCGTCCTTATCAGTCTGGCCGAGTATAACTGTAAACTCTTTTGATGATTTAGGCAAAAGGGTAAGGTTGTGTTTTAAGCAGGCGATCCCATCTTCGCCGGAGGCAAATTCAAAATTCTTGAAATTGCCACTTATAACAGACTCGGGAGCTTCTTCAGTATTGCCCCTTCCTAAAAATTCGTCCTTCTGCGTAGCATAGCCTGAAACAGCAAGGCTTGAAGCCAGAAAATCTATATATGGGAATGGCTTTATATGCATATCACCCCAGAAAGCGGTCTTTTTTGCAAAGATAGCCTTATTAGGCTTGTTATAACAGATGCGGTTATAGAGGTTCATGATATTACGGTAACGCAATTCCTGGTGGTAATCACCCATAAGCCACTCTACATATGGGAAGAGTTCTAAATTTCTCTTTTTACCTGTTTTGTTAGTGGCGGTTACCAGCCATATCTCGCAGGTATCATGCTCTGGAACAAAGAAGGTAATCTTTATATTTATACCATTGTAGGTTGTGTTGGTAATGGTATATCCTAATCCATGGCGGGCCTCATAAAACTGGGGTTTTACACGCATAGGCTGGTATGATGCTGACCAGCACTTCTTTGTCTGCTTATCCCTTACATACATATAGCGGCCCGGCCTGTCAAAATGCCAGTTTTCAGGAGCCCAGCGCAATATCCTATCAGTGCGGCAGTCTTTATAGAAGCTATATCCGCCTGCATTGTGCGAGATAATAGAACAATAATCTTCGTTAGTAAGATAGTTTATCCATGGGCGGGGCGTGTTTGGGTTTGTAATAATAAATTCAGTGCCGTCTTTTGAAAAGTGTCCGTATCTTTTTAGATTCATTGCCGTTGCAGATTCTCCTTTCAATAGTATTAGACTAAATATATAACATAATTACCAAATATAATCAAGCAAAAAAAGGAACAAAAAAGGGAACGTTTCACTCGCTCATAACCTATTATACAGTATTATGTTATGTAGTTGACCATTACACTTTTGCTACAAGCATGGGGACACTTCACTTACCAACAAGTCTGGGGACAGTTTACTT
>JABMRG010000092.1 GCA_013202935.1 Candidatus Omnitrophota bacterium | reverse complement strand
TCTCTTTGGGAATATCAGAGGCTTTGATCTTTGTACGGGGTACTGCTATATCTTCTCTATTATAAAGGAAAACTTTTCCTATAGCTATGCCTGGCGATGCTGCTATACCTTTAAACATTTATCGACTCCTTGTCATTGCGAGCACCAAAGGTGCGAAGCAATCTCTATACTGAGATCCTTCGGCTCCTTCGGAGCCTCAGGATAAATTCGCACTTATACCTTATGGCATGGTATTAAGAACAAATCCATAAGGTATGTGCTCATTTACTTTAAATCTGCTAAATCCTGCCCTTCGTCAGTTAAGATCTTTTCGAGCTCAACAACAGCTTCTTCTGCGTCAGGGCCTGTTGCTTTCAGATAAACAATGGTTCCTTGCTCTGCTGCTAGCATAAGTATGCCCATTATGGACTTACCGTTTACTTCCTCGCCATCTTTTATAACAGATATATCACTATCAAATTTATTGGCAATCTGAACAAATGTGGCAGCGGGCCTTGCATGTAAGCCCTGTTTGTTCTTGATTACAATCTCTTTTTTTACAGTTTCGCGTGCCATCTTCTACCTATGTTTCACGGTGTGCTGCTTCTGTTTTGGCTATAGATATAATATCAATTATTGTTTTTGCCAGTTTTCTCGGATTATGTCTGATATATTCCTTATCTTTTATCAATGTCGTAATAATATTATCCTCAATGGGCGTAACACCCAACTTTTTGACATTATCCACATCTGCTATTACTTGGTGTGCCTTTTCACCTGCATAGCGGTCTGCCAGTTGTTTCGGAATATTGGCATTATTTACTACGCAGTAGTCTATTTTATCTATTTTTGTATTTTTCAGTATGCCTTTTATGTGTTTACTAGCTTCATATCCATCTGTCTCTCCGTGCTGTGTCATTATATTGCATACGCATATCTTGGGAGCAGGAGAACTGTTTATCGCCTCTGTCATAGAATCTACTAAAAGATTGGGTATTATACTGGTATAAAGGCTGCCTGGCCCCAAGACAATGGCATCGGCATTCTTAATAGCTTCAAGCGCGCTCTTTGTAGGCTCACAATGGGCTGGTTCAAGATAAAGCTTCTTTATCGGGCTTGGGTTAGATCTTTCTGTTATAAGATTCTCACCACGCGTAGTTGTGCCATCTTCTAGCTCAGCAACTAACCTGACATTATTTAAGGTAGACGGGACAACCTGCCCTCTTATAGCTAGTATCTTGCTCGATTGCTTAACCGCCTCTTCAAAATCTTTCGCTACCCTTGACATGGCAAGAATGAATATATTGCCAAAGCTATGGCCCGAAAGAGTACTCTTCTCATCAAAGCGATACTGAAATAACTCTTCCATCAATGGGCTCGTATCTGCCAAGGCAACGAGGCAGTTCCTGATATCGCCTGGGGGAAGAACATCAAACTCTCTTCGCAGCTTTCCGGATGAACCTCCTTCATCTGCTACAGTAACGATAGCTGTAATGTTATTTGTATACTGCTTTAACCCCTCAAGCAGTGTAGATAAGCCTGTGCCGCCGCCTATTGTTACTATTTTTAGCCCTCTCTCTAAGTGCCTTTTCTGGAAAATAAGGTCTACCAATTCATCTTTTGGAGAAAGGACTGTTGTAAAGGTGAGTATAACCCTATTGATGCCAACTATGAGTATGGCTATGCCGAGAAACAGAAAGCCTGCACCAAATATCTGATTGACTTTGGCAGGATTAGATAAAAAAAGGCTGCCTGTTACTATTATTACAATGCCTATAAACGAAAAGAGATACCACCTCTTAACACCCATTCCTGGATAGAACCACTTGAGTGGTTTGAGTAACTGCAATATCTTCTTCTTTAGTTTCTTATCCATAATAAATAATAATTAATCTTCCTGAGATATAATCTTTAGGGCTGCCTCTTTGTCTTTTGCTGCTATGAGTGAATCCCTCAAGTATTTGTCCTTGAGTATGCGGGATATTCTGGCTAGCGCCTTAAGGTGGGGGCCAGCAGCATCTTCAGGTGCAACCAGCAGAAAAAATATGTAGGTCGGTTCTCCATCCAGCGAGTCAAAGTCAACTCCCTTATGAGAAATACCAAGAACAGCAATAAGTTCCTTAACCACATCTGACTTGGCATGAGGTATTCCTATACCTTGCCCTATGCCGGTTGAGCCCAAAGCCTCACGCGCCATAAGTGTTTTTACAAGGTTGTCTTTCTTGTTTATTTTATGTGTATTTGCCAGAAGCGCTACAAGTTCTTTTATGATTTCCTCTTTTTTTGTGCCTTTTAGGTCTACTATAATGGCATCTTTGTCTAAAAAATCCATAATTTTCATATTAAAAGTTTCCTTCCGTCTATATGTTATGATATAAGTTGTTTACGTTCGACTCATTTATGGAGCGGGTGATCGGGCTCGAACCGACGACAATCACGTTGGCAACGTGATGCTCTACCAACTGAGCTACACCCGCT
>JABMRG010000091.1 GCA_013202935.1 Candidatus Omnitrophota bacterium | reverse complement strand
GGTTATTTTCAGGCTCACGCTAACCTTGCTGCTGCTTATACAGGTTTAGGCAGAGATAATGATGCAATTAATGTATACTTGGAGGTTATTAAATCAAATCCTGAATCACATATCGCTTATTATAATCTAGGTTTTCTATATCTTAAGCAGGGTAAAGATGGTCTAGCGATAGAAAGCCTAGCGAGAGCTGTTAAACTAAATCCTGAGCTCTTAAAGATTATGCCAGAGAGCGAATTAAAGCATATAATAAAAGCAAAGGTAAAGATGCTTAAGAATTTTCCGAGTGATCCCACCTCCCAAAAACCCGATTCTACCTCAGCTATACCATCTACACCTGCGCTTAAAGCAACCAAAGCATCTTCTTCTGGTACATCAGATAACGCACTGTCACAAGAAGAGGAATTTTATCGCAATATCGTACAAGAAGCAGCTGATTTTATAATAGGGCACAGGGAGGCATTAAAAGAAGAGGACTTACATGTAAGTTGTGAAGGCATCTTACTTGAGGTGAAAAGAAGGCTAAAACGAGAGGGTATGTCAAGAAGGGGGCAACCAATTAATGCCGAAGTATTCGTATGGATAGAAGAGCGCGATTACCATACATATCTTGTAGTTATAGAAGGAGGCTATATACTGGATTATGAGTTAGTAGATCCAGAAGATTTATCGCAAGGTGGAAGACCTATTGTGTTGCCGTTTGCTTCTGCTGAAGAGAACATATATAGAGGTAAGCATTGGAGACAGATATTAGATCCAAAAGACCAGTCGTTCTTGTGGAATATCTTACAAAATGAAGATAGATGGAATGATGTTGCTCAGAGATTGGAAAACGAAGATAGAACAGCGCCAGGCGGCCATGCTACAGAGTCAGAAGATCCTGGTAGATCCGCCAGCGCGGGAAGAGAGAGTGAACCGAAACTGCACCTGGAATGGAAAACTATTATCGCTGCCCCAATAATCGCCGGGCTTATTGTAACTCCGCTTTTTATTGCAGGTGTTATTCCTGTCTCATTTGCTTACTTTTTCGCATTCATTGATATAGCGATAACAGCCTTTTCTGTATGGATGCATGAAAAAGGCTATCTTAAAGGCAGGAAGAATGCCTTTGATGGATTGGCACAAGAGGCCAAGGCGCGTTTACTTCAGAACCAAAGGCTGTCACTAAGAGCTTTTGCCCTGGGCCTTTTATTGTTTTCACCTATGCTGATCTATATCCCCATATATTTGTCCGCACCATCCTTTGCAACAACCATACCCTTATGGTTTATGAGTTTGACCGAAAACCTAGCTTATATATCTGTTTTATGCGGAATGGCTGCTGTTATCAACTTTTTGTTATGGTTCTTACCGGCGTTTTCAGGTAAGGAAGGGCTTATTGCAGGTGAATTGATGTCTGAAGAGGAAGAGAAGGATTTGATTGGGGAGATTAAAAAACTCTACAGAGAGGATGGTGAAGTAGTAGCAGCTATTGACAAAGCTGTGGCCGAGGGGGTAGATATTCAAGCCAGGCTTTATAAGGGAGAGCCGATCTGGATATATGGCATGGCAAAAAGATATAATGCTGAAGAGGATAGGCTTGTCAATGATGCAGATAGCATGAGAATGGAGTTTCACGATAAACCGTTAGTTGTAGAGACGGAAGATGACCCTATGAGTAGATACCACTATATTAGCTCGGAAAGCCAATTAGCTGCAGAAATCGAAGATGAAAATAGTAGAGCCTATGAATTAGATATGGGCACACGGCAAAAAGGAGAGAGGAGATTCCACATATATAGGTTGGAAGACCAAAAAGAAGAAACAGCCGAAAAACAAAGGGCTTCGTTATTAGAGACAGTTCCAAGAGTAAAGGGTATTGCCAGTGTTAGGCGAGGCACTATGGATGTAGATGGTAAACATCACAGAGGTATTATTGTAGATGTTGTATCTTCTAAAGATGAAGATATGCATTTAAGAGTAGATGAGATACTAGGGGAAAACCCAAGAGATCTGTTTATAGAAAGGTCTAATGCAGAAAACCGGCTAATGAGATATGCTCTGAATTATCTGTTCGCATTGCGTAGTCTTCTCTTTGAGTGGATTATGTTTCTTAATGATGTAGCTTTAGGAGTGCGCAAAGAATGGCTGAAGAAAGATACTCGATTAGTTTACAGAATAGTTCGCGTTATGTTTGTATTATTATCTGAATTATCAAAAGGAAAGCATGATAACCGCATACTTGTAAGAAAAAGAAACGTGAATGATTATACATTGGAATGTCTATATGACCACCACAAGATAGCTGAAGATGAAGATTGGGTTGTACTAGAAAAAGAAAAAAGGTCAAAGATTCCGGTCAATATGGAAAAATATAAGGCATTTAGAAACATTGTAAAAAATAGCCGCCTTTATAAAAATATGATTATTTCAGACTTCTCATCTGCAGCTATTAGCGGTGTGCTTCTGGCGATATTACTTCCAGCAATTCTGGAGACAGCTCAGGGTTTTGGTGTACTTGCTATAGGTCTCCTTGCTATTACAGCCCTTACCAATATTACTCTAATTTTCGGGTTCTTATGGTCAGGCACGCGCATAAGAACAATGGAGGAACCGCTTTCGAAAATAGAAACTGTTAAGGCGAGAGGAGGTGGCATAGGAGATGCTATTAAGCAGCAGGTTAATATCAGGTTGAGAAGATACCATGGTGCTTGGGGAGTCCTGGTTATTTTAGTTTCAAGGATATTATACCTCTTGCTCTATCCGCTCTTTTTCATATATCTGTGGCACATATGGCCAGCAGCACCACTCGGCCTTATAATAACTCTATTCTTATCAATGTACATTATCTGGCAGGTAATAGAACCTATAGCAGTAAGTTTTGACTGGAGCAACGTTTTTCTCATTGGCGAACATGGTACAGGAAGAAGCCATTTTTCAGACGTACGTAAAAAAGGCTTAGCTGAAAAATTCTGGCGTGCTGAGGCATTCAGAAGCAATCTTATAAATATTATTACGCTGCTTACGCTTTTGGTTACATTGCTGCTTAAGCATAAACTGCCTATGATAGATATAGCGATTACAGAGAATCTGAAAGTAGCAGTTGTTGATTCCTGGTTATTCTGGGCTATATTTATTCCTATTGGGATTATCTTAAGGCCGGGCTTGAGAATACTGACTCTTCTTTATGGTGAGGATTCTGATTCGAAACTGATAATACATTCAGATCCTAATAATACTGTTAAAAAGATCGCATACTTTGCAAGTGAAAACAGATATGAGTACAGGTTCAAATTCGAAGATTGTGGTATTACCCTAAGATCAGAAAACCCATATTTTAGGCCTGAGAGAATACGTGATTACAGATTGAAGAATTTATATGGTATCCCACTAAGGATTGCAGAGGTTCTGGATAAATTTATTCCCAGCAGGCTTATCTCAAGGAAGAAAGTAAGTTTTACAGAGAGAGTTCAAAAAGGCTTTTTTAGAGTTGAAGAACCTTATGTGATTGTTGATCCTGATAGGTTGGGCATAAGAATGGAATTGGATAATGCCGTTAAGCTAGTAAGCCCTATAGAAGGAGAGAAACACCCTTCTTGGATGCCTGTAAAAAAATCATGGCGCTTTGATGATAATGGCACAACCCGGGCTGAAATAAGGCAGTATGCTTTTGATGGACATATAGATATAAACTCAGAAGATAATAGAGTAGGCATCTCATCAGAGAAGGCTAAAGAGGATGAAGAATTACATAGGCGCAATGTTGTAAAATTTGTAGATGGAAAACTTATCCAGGAAGCAAAAGATAACCCACTTATAGATATGGGTGAAGAACAGGGACGACGTACACGCACGCACGCAGTAAATACGCTTTTAAAAGGTGGGGTTGTTTATATTCATGGAGATCCTGTTGTATATAACAGCCAGAGAGGTAATATCCACTCAGACCTAGAAGGCCACAGGAAAGATCTGGAAGAGAGGCCACTCTTCATACCCAATTCACCACCAGAGGCCTTGAGGAAATATAGCTTTGACCTTTTAGGTGTAAGAATAGAAGATGGTGTTAGAGAGGAAACCTTTGCTGTATACCATTATGTAAAACCAGAGGAGATCCCAGACGAAGGATATGTAGAGGGGGTTAGAGTAGATGATAGTATGATAAGGGTAAGTTACTATAAAAGTAGAATTCCTGGAAGAATAAGAAAAGCTCGTATCGCAAAGGTTGAAAGAATAAAAGCATCATCTGCAGGGGAAAAGATAGAGCTTCCTATTGAGCGCACAATAAGGGATTATGATGTCGATATAATACTGATAGAACAGGGCCTGGCAGCTGAAGGTGCAGAGGAAGCCTTACCAGGCTTTAGTAAGGCAGCAGATAACTCTGTAACAGAATATTTATCAGCAGATAGTAAGGATAAAGGGTTTGATTCGTTTAAGAGGGCCAAACTCTCTACGCTTGATAGGGTTCTTCTGTGGCGTACTGCACAGAGAGCCCCTGACCAGGAAGCGAAGAATCTTAAATATGCAGAAACAGCTAGTATGTTATATCAACTTGCTTATGGAATACTTCTAGTAGTGGTTGGCCTTGTCTTCTCAAGAATGGGTGAGTTAGATTTTGAAGCACTCAATATCTCGCAATTTATCACGAGCCCCTTACTTATACTTACTACAGTTATGTTCCTTCCTTGGATAAGTGAGAGAATTGATAAGATAGCAAAGATGCAGGTCAGCCAGAGGGCATCGCAGAAGAGCCGTGGTGACTTAGGCATAGACCGTAGATATACGAGTTTTAACATACTAAAGAGGCAGATGGGATGGGCAGCAATAATTATCTTATTTAGTGGCCTATTATTTACGTTTCAGCTAACACCTCTCTTTTCAGGCTTTACCCTGCTTTTTGGAATAAGCCCTGGTGTAGCATTTGTTTTTTTGCAACTTGCCTTTGTATATACTATATCAGTACACTCAACCATTGAAGATAAAACCTGGTGGAAATTGCTCGAGGATCTTGTGCGCAATAACCCCAGGCTTATACGAAAAGGATACCAGAGGTGGTTTTTTGATTACCTGGGTACCGGTGTCAAGATAGTATTTAGTTGTTTAGTGGTTTCTATAGTCTTTTTCTTCTTCTACTATTCATTTGGGCTTATAAATTCCGCCTTTACTATCATAACCGCTGAATTTGGCACAACAACTTTAGGTTATATCCTTGCCGCGATAGCGCTCCCCGTGTTTAGCTTAAGTCATTTTATATTTCCTTTGTACGCGCGGTTTGGAGGAGATTCTAAGCTTGTCTTAGAGGAGCCAGATAGTAATTTTATTATTAAGAAGGAAGAGTGGAAAAAGTCTACAAATGGTTCTAATGGTAACGGTAAGACGTTTATCAGGAGATTGTTTAAGTTTTCAAGCGGCCGTACTATAAGCACGACTAACCCCAGATCCCTTCCTTTTCTTTCTGAGAGCGAATCAGACAGATATACGAAAAGGTTTGTAATGCTCGATCCAGATAAGCAAGGTGTTACCTTGCATGGAGGTGGAATCGAAACCTTTAATTCCAGAGTTAATGCTATAAGGGGATTTTTCATTAGGCTCTTTTCACCTATCAAAAGACTTCGTATATATAAAAATAGAAGAGGTAAGCTAATCTTATACGACTACAGAGAAACAGAAAAGCCATCAGCTAAATCTCCAATTCGAAAAGGCGCCGAAGATAATGCTGCTACAGGCGAAAGCAAACCAATAGAAGATGCAAAACCGAGCTCAGCCGGCCACACAGAATCTGAACCGAAAGCTAACGTTGTGTTACCAATGTCTCCTGAACTACTGTCAAATGCGCTATTTCCAGATGTGGCAGAAAAAATTGGAGAGTCATTAAGACCAACTAGTGATAAAGGAGGTTTACCTGGAGACGAAGAGTTATTTCAGGATGATGCTGGTGATCTAGTTCTTCAAAGAGCAGCACCTTTAAGAAGTAGCGTAAGACACATTGTAGCCATAGACAACGCTGCTTAAAATAGGGAACGTTTCACCTGCTTTTAACCTATTATCAGATAATAGGTTATGGCGGTGACCGTTACACTTTTGAAAGAAGATGAGTAAGAGAATAATATTTAAAACAATTAGCTATATCCTTATTATAGCGATAAGCATAAACAGTGCGGTGGAGTATGCGCATCCTTCGCAAGGGGC
>JABMRG010000090.1 GCA_013202935.1 Candidatus Omnitrophota bacterium | reverse complement strand
TAAGCAAAGCTTATGTTCCTGCAGAAATTGCTACTAACATTTTTGCAATACATAGTTACAGTTTCAGTGTCTGTTTTCGGTCAGAACCGACAGATACCATGCTGATCTTAGTATCTACTATGTCAGAAAGCCTCTTAAGATACTTCTTGGCATTGCTAGGAAGCTTCTTATAGTTGGTAATCCCGGTTGTATCGCATAGCCACCCGGGAACTTCTTCATATTGAGGCTTTATATCAAAGAGCATCTCGATGTTTGCAGGAAAAGTCTTATAGATCTTGCCTTTATGCTTATATCCTGTGCATATTTTTATGACCCTTAGGTCATCCAGAACATCGAGCTTTGTTATAACAATCTCTTTTATACCGTTTACCATAACCGAATGCTTGACTATTATAGCATCGAACCATCCGCAACGCCTTGGCCTTCCTGTCGTAGCACCAAACTCCTTACCTTTAGTTCTTATTATGCCCATCAGCCTATCGGAGAACTCTGTCGGAAAAGGCCCTTCTCCAACACGCGTTGTATATGCCTTGACAACACCTACTACCTTTCCTATTCTAGCAGGGCCTACCCCAGTTCCCACACATGCTCCTCCGGCAGTAGAATTTGAAGACGTAACATATGGGTATGTCCCAAAATCAACATCAAGCAGTGTGCCCTGTGCACCCTCAAACAATACTCTTTTTCCTTCATCAAGGGCCTTGTTGACAGCTAATGTTGTATCGGTGATGTACCTTCTTATCTTTTTACGGTATAGCGAGTACTTCCTGTATAATTTATCGAATGAGTACCCCTTAAAACCATAGACCCTTTTTAATATCGCATTCTTCTCCTTCAGGTTCTCCTTCAACTTGCTTCGGAATATCTTATCATCCAATAGGTCCGCCATCCTTATGCCGCAGCGCGCAACCTTATCAGTATAACATGGGCCTATACCTCTTTTCGTTGTGCCGATCTTTCCCTTTCCTTTTGCGATTTCACGTAACTCATCTATCTTCCAGTGATAAGGAAATATAAGATGCGCTTCTTCACTTACAAGAAGGTTTGAGCCCACGCTTATACCGCTTTTCTGAAGCCCTTCTATCTCATCTATTAAGGCAGCGGGATTTACAACAACCCCGTTTCCTATAACACACTTTTTACCTTTATGCAGAATACCCGAAGGCACAAGGTGGAGAATAAATGACTTATCACCTATAACAACTGTATGGCCAGCATTATTTCCCCCCTGATAGCGGACTATATAATCGGACCTGCGGGAAAGGATATCTATAATCTTTCCCTTCCCCTCATCTCCCCATTGGGCACCTATTACAACTGTACTCGGCATTCAATTCTCCTGTCGTCTTTTAAGGTTCCATGCTAAATATTTTACGTGCAATATCAGGATAGGATGCAACAAATTTAAGCTCATCTTCTACAAGCGGCTTCTGGTTATGCACATTAGCATACCTTACAAGTCCCAGTATATCTGCTGCCTCTTTCTCATCCTTAAACTTTACCTCTAGCCTATCATAGACGTTCCTAAATCCTTTAATACCGCTGTACTCACCTGCAGTAATATTCCTGCCTGTATCAACAATATCAGGCTCACCCCTGCCAAGCTCCTCATAATCATAGAGCTCATAGTTGCGTCTGTTTTTGAGGGCACCGTCAGCATGTATTCCTGATTCATGCGCAAACGCATTTGCACCTACACCAGGCTGGTTTATTGGTATGGGCACGCCAAAGGCATATGATGCATACTTAGCGATCTTCCATGCCTTTAACAGATCGATCCTTTCATCAAGCTTGTATTTTCTACCTTTAAATCCGCTTGCATATTTTAAAGCTAATATTACAGAAACCAGGTCAGCATTACCCGCACGTTCACCTATGCCGTTTACAGTCGTGTTTATGTAAGCATCTACTCCAGCATCTATCGCGGCCTTTGCACCTGCTATGGAATTTGCCACAACAAGGCCCAGGTCATTATGACAATGTAGTTCTATCGGTATATCTACTGTGCTTGCTATCTTATATACCCTTTTAT
>JABMRG010000089.1 GCA_013202935.1 Candidatus Omnitrophota bacterium | reverse complement strand
ACTGTCGCGGGTTCGATCCCCGTCTCCCGCTCCAAACTTTGCTTTGCAAAGTTTGTCCCGACGATGCGACAAATAGGAGCATCGAAGGGGCAGATCTTAATTATTCGCCGATAATCTTGACCATAACGCGTTTTTTGCGTCTACCATCAAACTCGCCATAAAAGATCTGCTCCCATGGCCCAAAGTCTAATTTTCCCTTAGAAATAGCTACAACAACTTCACGCCCCATTATAGTTCTCTTAAGGTGCGCATCGCCATTGTCCTCACCTGTAAGATTATGCTTATATTGGGATATCGGCTCATGCGGCATATGCTCTTGGAGCCATCTCTCAAAATCCTCATGCAAACCGCTTTCATCATCATTAATAAAGACACTTGCAGTAATATGCATGGCATTAACAAGGCATAGGCCTTCTTTGATACCACTCTTTCGCAAACATTCCTCTATTTGAGGAGTTATATTAATAAATTCTCTTCTCTTCTTTGTATGAAACCATAAATGCTCTGTATAATTTTTCATCTTACTTGCCCGCTATCTTGCTTAAGAGAACGCTAAACCTATCTGCTAGCCTCTGACACTCTTTTTTTGCCCTTGCATCAGGTGCGCCTATTGCAACAGGCCCATAATGGCTTCCCATAGGATCACCCTGAATAATAAAACCGTGTATAAGAAGCCCATTTAGTATATCAAGTATCGTAGTCTCATTTCCCCCTGCGATGTTTGCTGCTGTTGAAAATGCTGCGGCCAGTTTGCCGTCAAGCTCACCGTGTAGCTTGACTGAGTCATCAAGCAATTTCTTTACCTCAGCAGCCATGCTACCATAATAAGTAGGTGAACCTATTATAACGCCATCTGCAGCCTGCATATCCTCAGGGGTGGCCTCCTCTACATTCTTGAGTATGACTTCCTGGCCCTTTTTCTTTAGGTTCTCTGCTATCAATTCTGCCATTGTTTGCGTATTGCCAGTTCTTGAGTAATATACTACCAGCACCTTTGCCATAACATCCTCCTATATATTATATATCATTAATTATATGCTAAACGAAACCAAATCCTCTCCAGCTATCAACCTGCCATTATAACCTTCTTTTTTAGCTAAGGCATTAAGCCTATCCCCATCCAGCTCTCTGTAAAGATGAGAATATACTATCTCCTTGGCTTCTGTTAAAACTGCTAATTCAACAATATCTTTATCATTAATATGGCCGCAATTTACAATAGCCAAATCTGCCCCCTTAACAATGTTTATCAGGGCCTGGCTGAATTTAGAATCACTTGAAAAGGTAAGCGTCTTTCCGTTTGCCTTAAATTTAAGTCCATGGCAATTGGGATGGGGTAGTTCTAAGAATTGAAACTCCTGGGATTCTATCTTAAAGGCCTTGTCAGTGATCTCGTGGATATTGAGGTTGAAGCCTTCAGAAGTTATCTCCCCGGGTTCAAATGCATTAATAAGCCTCATAATCTTATTCTTTACGCCGCTTGGGCCATAGATATTCAGGTCTTCTTTGCGGGGATCTGTTTTTGACCAGACAGCGGCCTGAAGAAATGGGATCAGGTCAGATATGTGATCAGGATGGAAATGGGATAATATTATGTGGGTTATATCGTCTTGTCTTAATCCGATCTCAAGCAAACGTTGAGTAACACCTCTGCCAAAATCAAAAACAACTCTTAAGCCGTCTGATTCCAAAAGGATGCTTGATGCCATCCTCTTTGTCTGGATCTGGCAGGTACCTGTTCCAAGGAGGGTTATTTTTGTATCCTTCGTCATCGGTGCGTCCTTACTAACTATCCTATCTTAACAGTTTAAAATACGCCCCTAAAGCTAATATAAGCCAATAAACAGCCTGCGATAGGTTTACAATCACTTTAGAAGATATGCCAGCATAACCTGCTAATTGTTTTGGTAAAAAAATCATAAGCTCTATCCAGAAGAAAGGATTAAAGCTTTCATTTCTGCGATGTTTGTAATGCCCAATAGCTTCAGAAATACCCCTATAATAATAATCACCTACACCATCGGTGTTAATTTGATAAGGATATTCAAGAACGCTAAAAGTGGTTTTGCTAATACCCCCACCTTGAACAGGCTGTATAACAGGTAAGAATACCTCTTTAATACCAGCTTCAAGGATATACTTTCTTATAGTGGTTTTCTTCGACAATAATTGCTGGTAGGATTTACCATATTTCTTACTTAATTTACTATCCTTTAATATCTCTGGTTTTTCAAGAGTCGTTTGGTCTGCAATATATTTGTTATAAAGCTTATTAGCAGAACTGAGAAAACCTCTTCTTTTTTCATAGCAATAAGCCCTGTATGCTATTATAAGAATAAAAATCTTAAGAATTAGAATGTGCACATTAGTCATTATCTTGCTTCTTCTCTTCTTT